>CAZBDM010000554.1:0-3499 GCA_964490675.1 uncultured Oligoflexales bacterium | reverse complement strand
TGTGGCATCAAGTCCTGAGATTCCTAACCCAGTGGTTTCACAAGTGGTTACTAAACCACAGACCCCCCCCAAAAAAGCGGCCGAAGAACCGACGGTCGCGTCGAAACTAACTGATGAAGATAAGAGGCTTCGTAGTGCTATCGAGATGATAGACACCGGTCGCCCGGATGAAGCAAAAGCCTTGCTTGAAGAAATAGTGGCGGCTAATCCTCAGAACGAACAGGCTCTTGTTGAGCTTGGTATGGTCTATTTAATCGACCTCAAGCAGCCTAGTATGGCTAAGAACTATCTAGAAGATTCGATCAAAGTGAATCCAAATAATAGCATCGTGTTGTCAGAATTAGTCAGTATCTACGAGGAACTAAACCAAGTCGATTCTGGCTTAAACTTCCTGAAGTCCATGACTGAACTTCACCCTGATAATGGTTCTATCACTCTTAGTATCGGGCAAATGTTGTCAGGACAAGGCAAAGAAGCAGACGCGATTCCTTACCTCGAAAAAGCTGCGGAAAACACAGAACACGCTGATTACATACTGGTGGATCTCGCTGATGCTTATTCTGCAACTGGACAACCTGAAAAAGCGATAAGTAGTTACCGGAGAGCGATCGAATCAGAGAATAATCGCATCAACCAAATTTCTGATGAGGGCTATGCTGATGAGGGCTCTTACGAGCGTCTTGATATGCTTCAAAAAGACCTCATTCGAGTTCTGATTCGTCAAAATAAACTTGATGAAGCTGAAAGCGAGTTAATGCAGCTTATCGATAGATCACCGAATGATGCTGGTGCCATGGCCCTTGGTGAACAGCTAAAAAGACGCAAAGCCGGCTAACAGACTTTTTTAAAAACTTCCCAACAAATGCCAATTATTGTTTTATTTTCGGACTTTTTTTAGCTCTTAAGTCTGACCATCTTTGTGATTAGTTGGTAATGTCCTTAGCGCCCTTCGCAATAGTTCGTCTTAAGTGTCGATAAATGCAGAGTACGACTCTAAGGATTATTGATGCTTAAGCAGAAAAACTTAACATACTTGAGTTGGCGGAAAGCTGCCATCCTCGCCTCGACAACAGCTCTTATCTTCTCGTTGTTAGAGCTGAGTCCTGCTGTGGAAATTTTTGATTCTAGAATTATAAGTCCGATGGAGTTTAAAGTACGCTCCCTTCTTGGTCGTGCACCGCAGGTTGATCCTCGCATAAAAATTTATAATTACGACGATCTAACAGCTTTTTACTTGGAAAAAGATGACCTGCGAATCCATGACTGGGCAACTGTTATTGAAGTCCTCGATAAAAGAAAACCAAGAGCTATTTTTATTGATAAAATCTTCTCTCTTCCTATTGGAAAAAACTACGATGAGCCTATTTCAGAAGAAGAAGCTCAGAGTTTTACCAAGAGAATGAAGGAGATTCAAACCCCCATTTACGTTGGTTCGTCAGTTGCACAAAGCCCGATAAAAAATCGAAAAACAATTGACCCCCATAGATCAGAGTATCTTTTGACCAATTATCTAGAGGATAAAAACCTAGACTCTGATCTCAGTGATCTCGATTGGATGAAGTTAAGAGTGAAGTATGTCTATGGTCCGCATCCCAAAATTGTTGATGCATTCACCCGCATTGGTCATCTTAATCATGAAGGTTATGGCAAAATCTTTCCATTTATTAGATTAGGGGTCGATGTTGCGATTCCCCATGCCGCACTGCTCGCTGGTGGTCAAGTCAAGTTTGATGAGGGCGTACTCAAGCTCAATGGCCATGAGGTTGGACTTGATAATGAAGATCGTATTCCTATCAACTTCAGTAACACAACCTCTTATAATACTCGTGCAAAAAACCTTTTCAGCCTACTCGTAAAAATCAATCTTAAAGGTGCTCTTGAAGATATTAAAGAAGATGATGTCGTTGTCATCTTGCCACTGATGTATACCGGTAACGTCGATTATAAGGATACGCCCATTGGTCGTTTGCAGGGAGGATTCTTTAATGTTGCATTGATCAATAGTGCGCTAACAGGAAGATGGATTAAGGTTGTTGGAGGCGGTGTTATATGGATTATTCTTGCAGCACTGTGGAGTATGTTTTTTTCTAACTTTTTTCGCCTGTCATTTTTCTGGGGACTTCTTGCTTCCAGTATTGTTGCATTGGTTGCCGGAGGGTTGTTAAGTTTTGCATTCCTTGATGTCAGGATTCCATGGTTTTTGCCGTTGAATTCCCTTGTTGCGACATCAATATTGGTGTTTGCCGTCAGGGTGAAGACCGTAGAAAAAGAAACCAAAGAACTTAAAGAAGCCCTGCAAGGATCACTGTCTCCAGAGCAGCTTGATCAAATTCTCAGGAACCCTAATCTACTTAGAAGCGAGCCTACTGAAGAGATTGTTACGATTGTTTTCGTTGATATTGTCAACTTCTCACTGCTCACTGAACGTTTGTCACCGATTGAGGCATTTAACCACTTAAGAAAAATCCTTCGTATCGTTACTGAAACAGTTCACAAGCATGGTGGAATTATCGACAAAACTCTAGGTGATGGCGTTTTGTGCTTCTTTGGTTATAAGTTTGCTGGTATGGAGGCGGCTAAAAATCATGCCGATCAGGCCTTACAAGCTGCCATAGAAATCCAACAAAAGAGTGTCAACGCCTTCACCGGAGAAAATGAAACCGATATGCCGGCAGTTCCTTTGCGGGTCGGGATCAATACTGCTGGGGTATTCATTGGCGATATTGGAGACACAAGACGAATTGACTTTACCGTTATAGGGCGCGGTGTCAACTACGCTCAGAGATTAGAGGCTGCCTGTGAACCTTTCAAAATTATGATGGGATCGGGGACCAGAGATCTTTTGACCACTATTGATCTCAAAACAGAGCCGATTTACAAACGCCACATCCAAATTAAACACCATGACTCTCTATTTGAAGCCCATGAATTTGATCCATTTTTAGAGAACCCATCGGCTTTACGAGCTGCACGTGAGAAGTTCCGCCAGTTCGCTCAACATGAAAGAAAAGCCGAGAGATGGGACGTAATAAATAACGGAGAGTTAAAACTAGAAACAGAAGTCGGAACCTTCGAAATAAAAGACTTCTCTTATACTGGTCTTGGTATTGAGGCATCGTTGTTTTTTGCTAAAGGAGTTGTATTAAAAGGCAGTATTGTCGCTCCAACATCCCAACAAAACAAGCGTCTTATGGATACGGGGTTGATGCCCTTCCACTGTGAAGTGCGCTGGGGTGACGTCAATAGCCATAACGGAAAATTTCGTCATGGGCTCGCTTACAAAGGACTCAACCGCGATCAGTGTGAAATTATCTTCAATATCTGCCGCGAGGTTGATCACCGTCGCAAAGGTTTTGTCGCCGGTTGAAAAACTAGTTCAATGACTCGATATGCTCCTCGAAATACTTAACAAGAGCATCAATCTGATCATCGCTTAAGTCTCTAAATACTGACCGCCTGCGCGGATTTTGCTCGCAAGCTCGCAAATCCTGCTCAGCGG
>CAZBDM010000553.1:0-3507 GCA_964490675.1 uncultured Oligoflexales bacterium | reverse complement strand
AAATCACTCAGATAGGCTACCTCTTTGACTTCGCCGTTAACATAGAACTTACGTTTCGAAACAACACCATAACCTCCCATCTCACCATTGTCGTTTTGCATAATAAAAACATAAGCATCATCACCTTGGTAAGTGAGAAATCGTTCAACTTCTGAACAGATCTCGTAGCGCAGCCATAAGCCAGGCATCTTCATTGGTATGGTTGGTAAAAAAGCCTTTATCCGTTTGTCATCATCACTGGTCGCTAACCTTATGTGAGGATAACGATCGGTCACGTCACTGAGTTTCATGCAAAACTCTTCAAAATAGTGGCAAATCTTCTTGGTACTTTACTGGGAATTTCAGTACCAGCTGCTAGTCTTTTCGTAAAGAACTTCGGTCTATGAACGGGTACTGCGAGTAGGTTTTTAAAAGTCATACATTCTACCGCTTCGTATTCAACACCAGACATACCTGGTAGCGGTTTGGTTTGCCCTTTGAAAAGCACAAATGGTTTCGTCATACTATAAATTCTCTGTAACTGAGGTTTTTTCAAGGCATAAGAATATACATAGTATTTTTTTCTGACAAGTAACAAATTCCAGTACATACGCAGCCAAAACTCGCATGACTTTTGGCGTCCTCGTAGCTTACTTGAAAGAAACACACCAGTTACTTCGGCGACTTCTTTTTCGCACAAAAGAACCGTATCTGCATGATCTGGAATAGAATTTAAAACACGAAAGGGTCCTTTCACGACGATCATAAATCCACCTAGGATTTCACCTTCATCATCCACCCAGGCATAGACTTTACTTCTTTCCATATAATCAATAGGGAAAAGTACTTCGATGTACTTGGAAGCAACGAAGCGATAAGCATCGAGCTCTTGAAAGGTCTTTAGCCGTTTAAACTTCATAAGTTTAATTCCTTAACCTGTTTACAAACATACGGAGTCTTTTTTAGGGAAACTCCTAAAATCGCCACTAAATGAAAAAGCCACTTTTTCAGTGGCACTCAACAGAGTAAATCGGGTGATTTCTAATTACATATTGTCTCATTATTGGGTGCCAGTGCAAATAAAAATATAAGTAGATTTTCTCACTAGACTTTATCTGTTGTGTATGAATCTCAGAACTTTTTTATACCTTGATTGGAAAAACACCCAAATTAGCTCGAACATTTTTTAAAGTCGATCGGGATAAACGGAGAAGGTAGGATGATGTTATGCTTATCCAATTGTAATTCCTTATTTTTTAAGTTCTTTACATCTATTTCAATCAATAAAATTTGACGATTTTTATGGCTTGGTTTGGAGCATTTATCAACTTGTTTCTTGAGGTCAATCAAAAGTTTACCACGATGCTCGAACACCCGCTCAACCTGCATTTGATAAGGATACTCAAACCATCGCTCAGCAGAAGGCATATCATCAACGATTGCCACAACAATTTTGCTCACAGGAAACCCTTCAGGTAGCTCGTAGGAGTCACATTTAAGACGACAAAAGTCCTTTTTAAAAAGTAACCAGTCACCCCAAATATTCTTTACAACTCGGACTGTAGTATTGGTTTTCGAAAGACTTGACGTTTCATCCACACGAAAAGACTGTTTGAATGAAATCTGTTTTTCTTTACCAAAGCGCTCAAATTGCGCTCGTGGTCTCGGGCAGTTTTCAATCGTTTTTTCTTTAAAGGCTATTGGCTTTTGATCAAGAGCTTTCCTACCACCAAAAAGCTCTTGTTTGACCAAGCGAATCATGTGAAATGTTTGTTTTGTTCTGGTGTAATGAAACTCACAAGATTCAGCAAAACGTAAGCGTACCACTTGTAAAGTGAACTCTTTTGCATCTCTTATTTGTTGGATCTGAATCGATCCACCGTTTTGCCAACTTTGATCATAAATGACCAGATAGAACTCTTGTGTCCAATCAATATTTTCCGAAACCTCAATAGGACTCTCTCTTATTAGAGCACCTGAAGAGAGAAACTGATCGTAAGTCTTTTGTGAGTCAATGATTATCAGCGGTTTATCACTAGGTTGATCTTGATAACCAAAAGCGACATGACTAAAGCTTTGAATGCGCGAAGTCCCGTCCCACTTGTATTTCGCAGAGTCGAGTCCCACTATCGATTTTGCAGAGTCAATGGCAGAGCTTGCAATATCGGTGATTCCCTCAGTGATGTTGCCGATAACACCTTTGTCTGTGCCTTCCTTCGCCGATGTTTGTGATTGCGAAGGCTGTTGTTCCGCTGGAGGGTCGGTATTTTTACGGGTAGTGCGGCAAGCAGCGGTTGCTAGAGAAATCATAATAACCGCAGAAATACACCTATTTATTTTGATCTTCTGTGCATTCATAAATGGTATTTTTCACCCTGACTTTATAGCGAGGCAACTTTTTGTTCTTTAGGACTTTATCACGAGAAACAAATACCATATGAAAAGGTCTCTGGATTGAAAGACTAAACTGAGGACACTCTTGGTCCGGATCGGGTACTCTTCTTTCTAGGTAAATTCTGACTCGATTATCACCATCCCATTCGATTCTATCGATGCGTATCGTGCGCCCATGCTTTTCAGAATATTTATCCGCAGCTGCTAGGATTACGTAATCAGACCAATTCACATTGAATTTGTGTGACTCATCAAAGTTTATACCAAGATGCTTGCTATAAAAAGCATCGAGCTGTCCGACATCGTTAATCCAGGCAATCTTCAAGCGATTGGCTATGCTATAGTTAGTGACATCCGGTTGACCACCATGGGAAAGTTCGTAGTTAAGACAATCTAAATCGTCTTCAGTTTTTTTCTTGCAATCATACTCGGTGGATCGTTCTTCAGGTTTCTTATCTTCGACGACCTTCAAAAGAGCTGGATCAAGATCGATTTCCTTTTCATCAGAAGCTTGCATGGTATCGGGTATTTGGTTTTTTTCGGTTGAAGTCGACTCACATGCGGAGATCATAATTGCAATAGCGGTTAGGAAAGCTAAGGGACCGCACTTCATGATTCTAGAACCTCCATGTCCTAAAGGATGTTTATGCAAGTCTATTATGCCACGTGTGCACTTGATTTACTATCTACAGTGTTGAGTGATCTAAGAAGATCCTCAAGACTTTGCGGTCTGTGAACCAAAAATCCTTGCACCAGGTCTACATCAAGTCCTTTAAGAACTTCCAATTCACCAAACGTCTCCACTCCTTCAGCAAGGATCAAAGAGTTGGCAATTTTAGCTGCACCGATAAGCCCGGTGAGAAACTCTTTTTTAGGGGGGTCCTTATCAACATCTTGAATCAAGCTACGGTCGAGCTTAATAATGTCAGGTCTAGTCTTTATGATTCTATCAAGACTCGCATAGCCCCGACCAAAATCATCAGTCGCAATACCAAAATTAATTTGACTTAAATGTTTTTTGACTTCAACTAGTAGGTCGTAGTTATTAATCGCTTCAGATTCAGAAAGCTCGAAAATTACTCCATCCGTACGTTTGAAGTTTTTGCGCAGCTGGTTAATGTGATAAAGATTGCG
>CAZBDM010000552.1:0-3510 GCA_964490675.1 uncultured Oligoflexales bacterium | reverse complement strand
CTGCCGCCGAAGAAGCAGCGCGCATCGCCGCTGGAAAAGCTGCCGCCGAAGAAGCAGCGCGCATCGCCGCCGCCGAAGCTGCTGAAGCAGAGGAGCTCCAACGCATTGTAAACGCTGCCGAAGAAGCAGGAGTAGACGCGGCCGAGCTTGCTGCTGCAGAAGAAGCAGCTTCTGAAGATCCAGAGGTAGATATTTCTTCTGGAAATTATGGCAAATGGGGTAGCTAGAGAGCCTACTTAGCGCATTTAAGAAACGAAAGAAGAAAGTCAGGTAAAAGTCTAAGTTCTTGGGACGGCAAGTTTAGTTCATGGAAAAGTGAAGAAAGTAAAAGCCCCAAAACTCTAAGTTGGCCAAAGAGTCAATCAGACTCGAAAAGCTCGAGTAAATGGTGGTCTTCTAAAGACGACTAACAAAACTTTCCTGAGATGCTGATAGCGTTTCTTACGACAAGATATTTAATCACTTCAATCTGATTAAAAAGACCAAATAATCCGTTAGCTTGATAAGCTCGATTAAACCTTGCTCTTGTGTTATACGCTTTTTCGAGTGAAAAGAGAGACCATGCGATAGGGAAAAGGTCGTTCAGAGCAATGCCGACATATTTAAAGATAATTGCAATGATAATGGTTTTGTATTCTTTGCAGGGTAAGTCATTTGGTACAGATGTTCCAAATGTAAGATGCGAAGATCATCTGACTGACCGAGCCAATACGATTCAGACAGAGAGTTCTCAAGGTGACTCACGAGAGATTTATGTCTTACCGTTGAAAAGTGTAGCTCCAGATAACTTTTACCGTAAAATTATCAGGAGTTTTCTTCGTTTTCATGATGAGTATCGTAAGCCAAGTGTGTACGTCAAGAGAGGCTTAGATAGAACGGAATGGGGTAGTCTTGGTCTAAGGTCTGAAATTAGATTAGCTATAAAACCATTACAGGGCATCAGTCATCCAGTTAGCGTGAATCCTTGGGTAACACTATTGCCATTTCTATCAAGACCTAGTGAAACCGAAGGAAACCTTTATTCAAATCTTCCCTCTAAGTTTTTGTTTAAAGTCATTTCTAGAGATCATCTAAAGTTCCTCATGTCGGAAGTCAGATATATTCAAGAGGAAGTGAGTCGAGAACTAGATAGAGAAATACTTAGCCTCTCTGTTGTCCTTAGAATGACTTCAAATAGCCACGGAGTGGCCGTCAGAAAAGACCGAATGGACTTTATCACTGACAAAGACGGTTTGCATACACATCCTAGCCGCTACCCTTCAGGCTTTGTCGCCGTTTCATACGGTGGACCCGGAATTCGCTATGAAAATGGGCACGGTGATTTGATAACAGCTGAATCTGGAGATATGGTTTACCTTGATAAAGATGTAAGACATGGATCTCCCCGTCGTGAAGAGTTAACGCTGCTTTTAATTGTCGGTATGGTATTTGTTGAGGAGTGAAACAACATTGGATGCAAATTTTGCAGAAAAGTACTCCTTGGTCTTCCCTTGCCCAGTATTTTTTGGTAACACTGAGAACTTAATCACTGATCAATTTGGCCTTATGTGCACTGAAGGACTATTCCGCGTAACAAATAGGTCGAAAAGCGTCTATCGGGGGAGTATACATGTATCATCAAGGATTTAAGAGAATAAACCGGGTAAATTTTGCTTTGTTAAGCTGAATTAGCCTGACTTAGTAGCATTTCTTCAAAACATGAATCGGCTAATGATTCTGTGCTGGCTCCTATCCTCTTTTGCTTGGGCAGCACAAGAAGTAGATATTTATTCTGAGACCGTGGCCTACAATGAGAGAGATCTCTATGCGACTGCCACACGAGTAAGGCAGTATTTTGTTTTTAGAACAACGTATTTGAGCCCCTTTGTCCAAGCTGGCAATGATCAATTTGGTACACTTAGCAACGAGCAAAAAACAAATAGTCTTTCACACAACTATGTGTCTGCTGGTCTGGGACTGAGACAGGGAATCTTTCAGCTGTTTCTCGAACAAAGACACAAAGAGTTCTATGGCCCAGAAACGCTGAATCAAAAAAAATCTGACAAAGATGACTCCCGAGCATTACTCGTTATCGCCCATAATAAATCACGATATTTAACTCACGTTCTAGGGAGTAAGCTTTACGCCTTTTACGATCTTTACTCTGAAACCCTTTATTCTTCAGCTACAGAAAACAACATCATTAATACTTCGATGATCAAGGCCGGGACTTCGCTTGGTTTCGAAAACCATACTTTAGATCCATTTATAGAGCTCTACCTTGGGCGTGATAAAAACCTAGATTTTTACAATAATACTAACGAATACCGAGGCCATTTACGTTACAAGCTTAATATGCTGAGTTGGTCGCTTTCCCTTACCTATTCTGGTATCCAGAGACAACTGATCGATCGAGGAACTCTAAACCAATCACCTGAAGCACGCGTGAGCTTTTCCCATAGGCTTATGTTTGTTTTTGGTTCTTACTTTGGGGTTTGATGTGGAATTGGCAGATATCACATAACTATCCACACTGATCATCAGCATGATTATGGGCTCCATTTTACAAGGTGAGCTCGAGGCGGGCGAAGGCAATACGGCTTTGTAGGGAGTTTTGAACGACGAGACTTACGGAATCGTTATCTGCGTAGATATCATCCACCATGTCGTTTTCCACAAGCTCAAAATCCTTGTCTAGGTGGCCTCCTTTTACAGGGTGTTTATGACATCATAACACTGACGCTATGCTTATGCGCCTTTGTTAAACCATTTCTACTTAATCTATTTGCTGTATCAGGAGCATATACCAACAAAATTGAGATTAATCTTTCTGGTAACAGTCTTCCCCCTAAGGCTATAAACAATGATTTTGTGAACAACCAGGTGCCACATGCTTCATGGGTCCCAGCCTTAAACTCTTTCTATGTGATATCATCTGGTCGTTCACTCAAAAGCGGATCTAGCCTTCTTTTCCCCAACTGCGCATAAAGAAAACATGATCAATCGTTTAAGTTTTTTCCGAACGTGACGATTGCGCAAAAATTTAAGGTTTTACCCCAGAAGTCAAAGGCTGCTAGAAAAGAAAAATTCGCAATCTAACATCTAGATTGTGATGTAATGCTCTTGATTTTTTCAAAATTATCTTCATAGCCACGTTTTATAATCTGTCTATGGGCGTTCTTCTTTTAAAAGATTGTCTAAACCTAAGGCTTGTTCAAGCCATTTGCGATCAGCATCATACTCGTCTCCAAGTCTTGTCAATACTCGTCTAGTAAAAGGTACTGCCCCTAGATCCTTCTCACCCCGGACTTCAGCTATTAATGCTTGCCGAATTGAATCGACCGCCAATTCCATACTTTTAGAATCGATAAACTCATAGGGGTGATCCCTTTGAGAAAGCCAAAGTCGGATGAGCTCCTCTTCAAAAACGCCGCCTATATTTTCATGACTTGCAAATTGATACCATAATCTTAAAAAGGCTTTGCGCTTACCAAGATCACTCAAATCACCTTCAGCTACTGCAATTTTTTC
>CAZBDM010000551.1:0-3512 GCA_964490675.1 uncultured Oligoflexales bacterium | reverse complement strand
AAGGCATTCCCACGGCCCATTTTATGGGTATCGTTGAAGTCGAAGACCGTTTTTACCTAATCAAAAGTTACGAGTCAGGTCCCACTTTGAACGATCTGGCAATACTTTATCGCAATAAATTAATCGATCAACAAGACTACGAACTTGCCCTTGAGCGCTACCAGACCTTCATGGATAAGCTAACGCGTGCCCAATCGACAGATGAATTTAAACGTTTGGCTGCATCCTACGGCACTCATCGCGAACTTAGCTTTGACGATACCGCAGTGGTTTATGTCGGTGCTGACGCAGGTGTAGATGGCCATTGGAAGCTGGTGAAGTTTTAACGCCAGAGCAGTCGATTACTTAGGCGACTAATCGATTCCATTGTATGCCTAAAGAGATGATCTTAGATAGCAGCTCATCGTAATGCATTCCGGCTGCTCTAGCACTGTCAGCAAACTCATCTATACGGGCGATGTTCGGATTTGGGTTGGCTTCGATGACAAATACTTGGCCGCGCTGATCGACTCTCATATCGATCCTTGCATAACCAGATAGTTCGAGTGCTTTGAATGTTTTATGAGCGATTTGTTTAATCTTCTTAGCGAGCAAATCATCGATGAGTGCCGGACGTGCGACAATTCCTTTTCTTTTTCGGTAGGCTTTATTCCACTTAGCTCTTTGGGAGTAAATCTCTCTTTCAGGGCGATCAATATTGGCGTAATGTAGCTCCATAACAGGCAATGCCTTAAGCCGCTTATTCCCCATAATTCCGACAAAATACTCTTTGCCAGCAATAAACTCCTCTACGATGGCATCAGCATTGAGTTTTTCATGCAAATAGACAACCCTTTCTATGAGCTTTTTGTCACTATGAACCACCGAAGCTTGTGAGAGACCCAAACTAGCTTCTTCATTCAAACATTTGACGATCATAGGATATGATAAATGAGCCGGACGTTTAATTGACTTACCGACAGGGAAAACATCAAAATGAGGAGTTTTTATACCGTGAAAGTTGAAGATTTTTTTGGCGATGGCTTTATCCCTGCCGAGAATAAGACCTCTTGGATTGCTGCCGGTATAGGGAATGCCTAAAAGTTCCAAGTAGCTCACGACATTTTGATCGTATTCAGGAATACCATTGAATTCTTCGAGAAGGTTGAATACGCAATCGGGCTGAAAGCTTGCGATGTGTTGGCGAATGACATCTAGGTCATCTCTCACTCCCAGAACATCAACTTCAAAGCCCGCCTTCTTAAGACCCTTTACGACATCAAACTCGGTCGTCCACTCCTCAACATCGGGATCGAAAGCGCCTTCTTTTATATCTGGAGGAGGAATCAAATCAGCATGCATTAGCACAACAATACGCTTGGCAGTCATTTCTTCCTCCTTTCCTTATGAAAGACTTTCTCTCATCTGTTTCTTTCGGCAAAGGAAGAAATTTTTCAAAACAATTTCACTGGGAAAAGATTACCTACATGATGACACGTTCAATTAACGTCTTTACTTTCCTCTTCGCTGAAGGGGAAGAAGCATTAAGAATACAATTTTTCAGATGTTTTTGATTCATTTGTAGTCCGGAACCAATAATTTGCGCTTCAAGCCGTAGTCTTTTAAAGGCGAGCGCACCACTCTCTTGATCTAAATCAAATGAACGACAGAGGGTCTTTTCAAGGGCATTGCGCTTTTGACAAAGCAATTTACTCAGCATGACATCGCCAGCAGCTGGTTTGTCTAATTGAAAGATTTTTAACAGTTTACTGTACGGCCCAAGTCCCAATTGCTTTTGTTTCGACTGATAAAAAGAAAAGATTGTACGCCTATCTTTAGAAAGCGGATCAATAACCTGTTTATGACCATAGACAGGACGTTTACCGGCGATCGTCGTCATTAGTTGATCAACAAGGCATAACTTTTCAAACGCCTTTGTCCCTCGATAAGTTTGCTGCCATTGAGAACTGGGATCGAGCCAAACCGCGAAAGTTTCCGCCCAGTCTTCATCGGGGTGAGACTCAGCATATCCTTCACCGAGGTGATTGACAAAATCGCCAGGATCAAAGGATGGACGATAAGCTTTAGGATAAGGCTGAGACGAAAGCCCAAAGAGCGCCTGACGTTTTTTGCTTCGCCGCAGCCCAAAAGCATTATCGATAACATGGCCTACTTCGTGACGAAGAAGTTTCATACATTCTTCAGTAAGTTCTCCTTCGACACGACCGATCATGTCTCTTTCAAGTTTCATAAGCTTTGGATGAAGAAGATAAAACGGCACAGCAAAACCATTGATACCATCGGGACAGAACCATTCATCAGAGACCCAAATAAGAGGCTTTAAATGAATACCTTTGCCATCGAGCTCCCTTTGCAGTTTTTGGACAAGTGGGCTTACATAAGTCCCACGCCAGTCAACGCCGAGATCCTGTAGCTGAACCTGCAAGAGTTCTTGTCTTTTAAGAGTCGTCCAAGGAAAACTGGCCATCTCTGTCCTCAAAAAGCCGCAAAAAATCCGAGCGCGACCATAGCATAATTTGCTGGCAATGTGTTCTTTTTTCAGGCAGAGCGCAGCTAAGCCGGCGTCATGAAAGACTGTATTATATTGTTTTTACTCCGCTTTATTGAGAGTAACCATGCCGTGCTTAAGATTGATTTGAATGGTGAGAGGGGCGGCTTTTCTTTATAAATATATTCTCACACTATTTTACAGAAATATTATTATTTGAAAAGCCACTCGGGTGATTTGTCTCGCTTCGCCGGCATTTCGGCGACAATCGTCTCACAAGTACGAACCTCACTCAATTTTGTAAGCCAATATTGCCTTTTCTCGTCGATCCAACTGTCCAGACCAGCTGGCAGCTCTCCGCGACTGCTCCGCAAAGAATGTACTTCGTCAAGACTACGATGCACCATTTCACTGACAATCATGCGCTTCTCGCTATCTCCTGCGGGAAGACTCTCGATAACCTTTGCAGCGACTTCATCAAGGTAGAGGAGGAATAGACCGTCCGGATCAGGCAGCAGCCCCTCATCAGTGAGTCGCGCAACTTCCTGGTCTAATTCTTCGCCGTCAATGTAACGATCTGCAACCGCTTGATCAAATAAGGGTTGAAAGTGTCCAAGAGACTTTCCCAACATGATGATGCGATCTGCAACACCTTTTAGAATCGGACGCAAGATTTTTTTTACGGCTCTAAGATCCTTCGGACTATCAAACTCATCGACGCCACTCAGCAATTGATTGCTAAATATCTGCTCATAGATCGCATCGACCCGTCCCAAGTCGTCGGCTCTTTTTGATGCATTACTTTTACCTCCTCCGCCTCCACCGGTTGCTGGCGCCTACTAAACGTCTCGACAAAGAAGCGGTCGGCCTGCTCGGCCGCGTCGACGGAGTGGTACAGCGCAACGATCTCGCGCGCAAGGCGGCGCTTGGCGTCGCGCGGGTTCATCTGACCAACGTCCATCTGCTTCTGCATGCCGTACACCTCCTCCATGGGGACTTCGGTGCACAGTTCGAACCAGTTAGA
>CAZBDM010000550.1:0-3535 GCA_964490675.1 uncultured Oligoflexales bacterium | reverse complement strand
GTAAGGTGGAACATCAGAAGACATTCGATTGTGTCGCCGCAAAGGATGCCATTCTTCGTCGTCGGATTGCCGATCAACTAGATCAAAGCGAATTTGAGATAAATTCCGCCCTGCAAGTTCAGGGAATGGTGCAGGAACCGAAGTACTTTTCTCCAAACGCTGTTTTTATAGAAAAAGTCCTATGTTTGGAGGAACACGCTAGTCGTTTTTCTGGGATGCTTGAAGCCTTAACACCAGAAACTCCTGTCTTCGTTCTTGGTCAACCTTCCAAAGACGATCATTTTCCAGAACTCGCGAGCCAAAGAAACGTGATCCATCTCGACGTCGGGACACATGACTATTCAGCGCTTGTAAAAAAAGAATCGAAAAGACAGTTACAAAAAGAGCTGTCTGAAACGACTCCACAGACAAGATTTCTAGATAGCAGAATGAACATGTCATTTGCTTCAATAGCTATACCAGCAAGATTGACAAAAATTCACCCAACGACAGTGCAAGTCACCCTACCTTTTAAGATCAATGAATTTGCCCTTATTCAGTTACAGTCGCCTTTGATCAAAAAAGTCATTGGCCATTTCCCATGGATAAAAATCACCGCTCAATACCGATCAGATAAAACCAACGTCTCGCCTTTTATTCACAAAGTCGATGGTTATTTAGTAAACGTAGATAATGAAGCGCGATCAAAGCTTGCGAAAAACCTGTCTTGGTTGATCAGTGATTACTATAGCCGTTATCTTAGTGAAGAAGATCTCGAAGCCCAAAAACAGGCTCGCGTGAACACGACAAGCTCCGCAATGGCCTTAAAAACAACCCAGCAAGAGCAGACGCAAGAGGATCCTGAAATTGCTACTAAAACAGCGCACATCGAAGACGAAGCCGTCGTTGCCGATGCCGTTGAAGAGCAAAGCCTCCCCTATGAAGAAGAGGAGTTTCGTCCTTACCGAAGACGAAGAAAAGCTAAAAAGCCGTTAACGCAAATCATCGCTGAGAGCTTTAGATCTCAAGAATTTGCCTTAACCATTAAATTTATCATTTTTGTTACTCTGACCCTAACAGCTGTCTATTACATAGGTAGCTATATCGCTAGAGATTATAAAAAATCAGGCGATATCTTCACTGAAAAGCTTCTTGAGTTTGCCCCTCACATGAAAAAGAAATTTGGTGATCCAAACGAGCAAGATCCCCCTCCAGGTGGTGGTAATTAGGTTTTTATAAAAAATTATATCGCAATGCTGACATGCCTGTGTCGATAGCCGCATCGAGAGTTAGAAGAGGTAAGCCCTAGACAAAGTGTATTCGATTGCACTGAAAAAAATCTAACATGTAAATTTTTTCCGTTTACTTATGACCTCTCTGATATTCGCTATGCTATAAGCGAGTATCAGAAATAATCTCTTATCTCCGAGTACTTAGCTTTATTTTTTTGAAATAGTTGCGATGATTAATTAAATAATCATCTGGGCTCTAAATTCTTCTCATGAAAGGCAGGCCAAGGCCATCAAAAAACTCGTTCTTATCTTTCTCTTTCTCGTCGACCTACCACATCATGCTTGGGCTTACCACACCGTTATCCTAGCTCCTGATGAGTTCGGATCTTTTCGTCCCTACAGTTGCTCCTATCACCTTTTATATGCCAACCCCGTGAAAGCCATGCACAGGACGGGACAGATTATTACTGACGAAGCTGCTATCAACAAAGGTCTCCAGCTGGTTTATCGTGCTTATCGCAAAATGATTGCTAGAGGCGTACCGGTTTTTACAAAAGAAAGAATCGATCGTCTTGAAGCCAAAGATAAGCAAAAAATTCCTGGTTATAACTATTTTTACGTTCTTATGTTTGGTCCAGGTAGTAACGATCCCGTCGCTATCATGCGTGTACTTGAGGCGAGGGACCATGAGTATATCCATGGCAGTCAAGGACTCGAAATAGCCGACGACACCATGACAAAAATTGGCTTTGAGAGTGAGTTTCCTTTTTTACAGGGGACCCTTGAAAAAGTTCGTTACGAATTTGGACGCGTCGTTACTCCCCAAGAAAGTAAACACAAAATGGATTACGCCGGCGAGCTTCTTGTCGCTGCACTCAGCTATATCGAGCTAAAAAATGACAGGCTTCTGCAAATCTCCCCTATTGCTGGGCCGTCTGAAAGCGGTTGGCATAGTATGGGCGTAATGACCATATTGCCTGGCGGCGATCCTAACGGCCCTCGTATACATTACATGACGCCAAACATGCTTTTTGACGGAAGAATTGGTATGTATGCAGAGACCGGTCCTCTGCATCAAAGACCTTATTCACAAGCAACATTTAGTCCCTTTAAATCACCTGAAGAACTAGAAAGAGAAGATACCTTTCTTCTCCGTACGACATTTGATGAGGCTCAAGAAAAAATTCTTAATCCTCTAAAACAGGCGAGAAATACAGATGACGTCGAAATGATTCCAGAGATCTTATCACAACTACGTCCTGGTTTTTTGGTGCCAGCAAAAACCATAGAAGCTTATCGCAGACTGCAACACGGCGATTGGCATGGGGCACTCCCTATTTATCAACAATTAGCAAGGCGCCACCCACAACGTATTGTCTTTCATGGCTTCGAGTTGTTTTGTCTTTTCGCACTGCAAAAGTGGTCGGAGCTTTATGAAAAAGCGATATCTATCATTGACTTCTTTGATCATAGCGGTATCACCCTAGAACGTCACTACCGATGGGATTCCTCAGCTTTTGAAGCACCAAATGGGGTCTTTCCCGCTTATGGTCATGGTGTAGATATCAACGGAATTCTAAGACTGGCTCATATCGCTACTGGTTTGGCATATATTGAACGAGGTGAGATTGATCTTGGGATTTTAAAATTGTATCTACCACTGAAGCATTTTACAGGTTACGAAGAACCTTTTGGCAACGATGATTTACCCATCTTAGAAATGCCTCAGCAGGCCCTCAATGCCTTTAATCTAAGGTTACGGGAACTCATTAAAGGATATGGCGAAGAAGATTTTGTTTTGGTACTTGAAAAGATTTTGGCACAACTTTCACCCCTCAGAGAAAACACCGAGGAAGAAAGAAAGAGCCAATTCTTCAGAGCCCACAGAGAAACTATAGATACGGTTCGTGTGAACGCCCATTATCTCTCTGGTCTCATACCTCGTCATCTTTCTGGACTTGTCAGTTCTTTGTACGGGGTCCGACAAGATTTCTTTGCTGTCGGTGACCAACTAAGGCAGCTGCCAGAGGAGGAAAGGCCACTTATAAGATTTTATCTTAGTCTTATGGTTATCTCAGAGTTCACTTACAGCCGAGGAGCAATGGCAACCGCCCTTGGCAGTGTTTATTTGCCATCTGATCGAGCTCCCCTTTTGGCTCGTCGCGCCCTTTACCACCTTTTAGCTGGTGCACCAGAGATTTACAGAGAGTTGTATCAAATGACAGAATACCGCAGGTAGCTCTTTCTACCGCAGACTTTCAAGCTCTTAGGCAATGCCATTGCACTAAGTAACTAGTTGATAAAATTGGAATAACCTCAGAGAA
>CAZBDM010000549.1:0-3538 GCA_964490675.1 uncultured Oligoflexales bacterium | reverse complement strand
ACAGCTCCTATTTGGTCTAACAGCGTCAATTTCCTGCCTGGAGCCAAAACCCCAATGGACTGCAATACTTTTTATTCCATTGGCATGGGCTCCTTCAATATCGTAGCGACGATCACCAATCATTATGCAGCTTTCCGATGAAAGATATTCTTCTTTGAGGATATGTTTTAAAAGTTCTTTCTTACAAGTGCGTTCGCCAGTTAGCTCACTGCCGTAAACTTTTTGGAAAAACTCAGTAAGATTAAAGTGATTTATAATTTGTTTTGCATAGACTTCTGGCTTTGAAGTCGCGACGTAAAGCCTAAACCCGGAAGTTTTTAGTTGATAGAGAAGCGGCCTGAAGTCCTCAAAAAGACTATTTTCATAAAGTCCTACCTTCGAAAACCGTTCCCGGTAAAAACTCACAGCTTGTTCGGCAGCTTATTCGCAGCCTAAAAGATCGATGAAGCTGTCTTTCAAAGGAGGGCCGATGTATTTTTTAAGAGTTTTTTTCGGGGGAGAAATCTTTTGAAATTTTTCTAATGCATGCACTATACAGTTGGTGATGCCTTCACTGGGGTCGGTTAATGTCCCATCTAAGTCAAATAGTAAGTTCAAACTCTTCCCCATCATTTTTTCAGTTTCAGTCCGTTAACCCACCATAGAACCGCGTAACCTTTTAACCAAGAAAAAAAACCGCAAAGACCAACGTCTTTGCGGCTCCTTTAGGCTTGGCATATGGACTCAAAGAGTCATGTTCGGGTAAAGGGACATCGAAGAAATTTGATAATGGTTACCAGTGACCGTGACCATGACCACCACCGTGTCTTCCACCATGACCACCACCGTGTCTTCCATGATGACGTCTTGGTTTACAAAAGCGCTTACCCCATCTTTCACAGCAGTCTCCGCCTCTACGGTTTTCAAGACAGGCGTTAAATGCACGTCTACATTTTCCACTGTAATACCAGGAATCACCGTGCTTGGAGATAAACTTGACCCGGCACCGTCTTGGGAGATGGTTGTGGCTGTAACCTCGATCAAAATGGACAACCAGACTGCCGTTACCAAAACTAACACTGGCACCACCTCTATCGCGTTGACCACTACCTCTATGATCGACTTCTCGGTACTCGCTTCCTCTTGTGCGGTCGTCACGATCTCCCTTGGCAAAGGAGGATTGTGCAAAAAACGATAGACTAAGAGATAAAAGGGCTGAGTTTAATAAAATCTTTAACATTTTAACCTTCTTTCTATTTAAAAAGTGATCAAAGACATCCAATCACGTGAGGAAATATCGCGCAATTAATTAAAAGTCAATAATTTTAAATGGTTATGCGTCATTGTGGCGCTTGCGTCACATCAGCGCGGGTAGAGGGGTTATAAAATGTTATTAGAATCTTATTAATTTGTTAGTTGACGGACCTCCTTTCTAATAGATATAGCTGACTTCACAAAAACGAGGGGACCGATTTGCGCTGGCAAATGATGAGGCGAAAATGATTAATCCGGCTTTTCTAAAAACTTTTACAAGTCTAGCTGAAACGAAAAGTTTCACCAAAACCGCTAAGGTTCTCCACATGACGCAGCCCGGAGTTTCCCAGCACCTAAAATGGCTCGAAGAATACTTCGAAACACCGCTGATCAATCGAGTTGGAAAGAGGTTTGAATTGACAGAGGCTGGAGAAAAGCTTGTCGAGTATGGTCGCTCCCTTTTCGTTGAGCACGAACGCTTTAAAGCAATGGTAGGTGTCGATAATCCTCACCAAGGAGTTTGTCGGTATGCTAGTACGGCAAGCTTTGGCTTGCACCTTTATTCCTTCCTTTTAGATATCAATCATCGATTTGAAGAAATCGCCATTCACTTCTCGGTTTCCGAAACAGAGAAGATTGTCTCGGATCTTCTGAGGGATTTAATTGATGTCGGTTTTGTTACCAAGAAAAAAGAAGATCCAAATCTTCTTTACGAAGTCATCGACGAGGAAAAACTTCTTCTCATCGTACCTCATTCCTTTAAGTCTAGCGATTTGAAGGAGCTCAAAGAGCTAGGGTTTATCGACTATCCTGACGGGAATCATAACGCTTCGAGGCTTTTTACTGAGAACTTCTCAAAAGACTTTAATGGTATGGATGAGTTTGCCAAAAAATGCTTTTTAAATCAGATCAACCAGGTTCTCGCTCCCGTCTCCAAGGGGGTCGGTTTTACAGTTGTCCCTCATTTTGCCTACGAAGCATTTCAAGATAGATCACAAGTTTCGGTGATTGATTTGAAAAGTGAAGTCATTGATCCGGTTTACAAGGTCAGAAAGAAATACCGCCTTCTTCCCAAAAGATTCCAGTTTATTGATGAGCAATTTGAGACATTTAAAAACCAACGCACCAAGCATTAACGACCAACTAATTTTTAGCCTCGATTGGTTGAGGGGTGCCGACCAAGCAACTTATTAAAGCCTTGTAAGCTTCTCCGTTGATTTCGTGCATAAACTTGTGGCGAATAAAATCCAACGCTTCGTATCGACTTCTTTTGTTTTGATAAGAACGCGTAGACGTTAAAGCATCAAAAATGTCAGCTAGGGTTGCGATTTGGACTTCTAGAAGTAAGCTGCTCTTGTCGAGTCCGTGGGGATAGCCATTTCCAGAAAGCTTTTCATGGTGGTGAAGAACAATCTCCCGAGGTATGTGGGTGAGAATGGAATCAACAACAAGATCGTGACCCTGGGAAGGGTGAGATCTCATTATCTTCCACTCCTCTTGGGTCAAAGGACCTGCCTTATTGATAAGTGTTGAGGGGACATTCTTTTTGCCAATGTCATGAAAAATCCCCCCTAGAGCAATCTGTTGTAAATGCTGCTCATCAGTAACGCCCATTTCCTGAGCGATTGCGACTGCGTAGGTGGAAACTCGAATCGAGTGAAAGTATGTATAGAAGTCTCTGTCTGCTAACCCACTCAAATGCTGGATCGCAGTTTTGTCCTCGCCGAGACAATTTACAATCGATTCAGCAAGTCTCTCCGCTTTTACTACCGCGGCAGGGGTGATGTCTCCTTCATGGAGACATTTGATAAAGTCAGCTCCCATTTGTTCGATAGACTGAATTCTATCCGGAGCTGTTAGGTGGTGGTCTACTTCAGGGAGTTTTGCTAATTGAAGATACATTTTTGCCTGAACGGCGTTGGCTTTATTAACGTAAAAGTGGCCGTAACCCTCACTCATTAATGAGTTGAGCTCTTGACGGTCCCATTTATATCCCGGTGGGCTGTAAAGAATAAAATGGTCTTTTAGCAAAATGAACATGTCAAAATCGGTAACCGAATTATCAACCAGCCGATCTACTGGAAACTTAATGAAATTTGTTAAGCTGCTTAAATTTGGCTGTGCTGACACTTGCGTTGCCCTCCATCGAACTTTCCCGCTGAACACTAATTTGTCATCGGACAACGTGTTAAAATCATTAGCTAAGAATAGTTTTTTTTACTAACCTCCCAAGATCTTGGCATTTATTTGATTTTAGGAAGGGCGAGTCTCGGTTTTTGCACCTGTATTCGTTTGACTGTTTGTC
>CAZBDM010000548.1:1517-3539 GCA_964490675.1 uncultured Oligoflexales bacterium | reverse complement strand
GAAGCTCCTGTTTGAAGTACCTTTCCGGTCTCAGGGAGGAGACTTGTATAATGCTCAATCGTTACAAAAAACTCTGTCATACTAGATTGAATTTTACTGAAGGTTTCTTCCATTTCTTTTGACGCTTTAACGAGATACTGCTCAAACATATATAAATTTTCCAATGAGTCAGCAACTTTGCCGAAACCACTTTCCAAGTACTGTTTTTGAGCGTCATTGATTTGCGACGCAATGTTTGCCCCTGATAAACCTTCGGCAATCTTTTCAGGAAGTTTTTTATAAAGAAGACTTGTTTCGTGGTACTGTTTCTTGGTTATCTCTGCAATTGACACAAGGTAATCTTCATTCGATGCTCTTTTAAAAAGTCGATCGATTTGAATATTGAGTGTTTCAAGTGTCGAGCCAATTCGATCAAAGATCGAGCTCTTTAGTTTTGTGAAAACTAGTGAACTTCCAAGACCGAAGACAGATGTAATAAAAGCACCCTTAATTGCGATAATAAACCCGGTCAGTCCATCGGTATTTGCAGCTGAAGTGACTTCTACTGAGCCTAAACCCACCAAAATTCCAATAAAAGTACCAAGGATCCCAAGACCTGTAAGTAGGTTTGGCACGATACTAAAACCACCAACAGCGTTATGTCTTTCGATACTACTTTCGAAATTGAAAAACTCACTAGCATGCTTTGTCTTTTTGTAGAGCGTGGTGTGACCAATTATTCTGCCTTCGTCATCTAAGACAGGAACTTCCTCGTTCACCAAACTCTCAGTGAATTCCTGCCAAGGGTGATAAAGAAAAGCACTTTTACGGAAAAGTCTTTGTAAGACTTCGTAATTAGCAGATTCTGAACATGAACCTCGAGGAAAGTCTTCCTTGTTATTAACCGCTTTGAGCACGTTGTTCATTTCACGCAATAAGTAGCGTGAACGTTTAATCATCTGAACAACATAGATGCAAAAGATGGCAAGGATCATGTATGTTATTGCGGATCCAAATCCTTGTTTAAATGTAAGTGCTTCTATTAACAGCTCTGTTAAACTGTTTAAGTGCACACTAAAACTCTGATCTGTTGCCAATTTGACCCCCTACTCTTCTAGGGCTGAATTAATTTTTAAAACCCAAATTTTTACAAAGGTGCCATCGGTCAATCTAGGCAAGGATTTATCAATTCATCAAAAAAAATAATGAAAAAAACAATAAATTAACTTGGAGGAACAGAAAAAAAAGTATTGTTTTCTCTTTTATCGTTGAGACTTAGAAAGGGAGGAAAAATTTGGAGTTAAGCGCTACTTCCAATCTTCTTCTAGTCGTTTGAATGCTACTGAATATTCATCTTTGATAAGATTAAAGAATTGAGAACTATTTTCGTCCACCTGATGATCTTTTGTATAAATTTCCAACTGAGAAAAAAGACTGGCTAACCTCAATGCACCGAGATTAGAGCAACTGCCCTTAAGTTTATGACTCAAGCTGATCAACTGGTCGGTTGCATGTTCACCGATGTATTGGGGAATTCTTGTCAAACCATCCTGCATTTGACGGCCAAACTCTTCAATCATCTGAGGAAGAATATCTGAGCCTGCTTGATTCATTTCTTTGATTTCTTCGAGATATTCGACATCTAAAACTTCAACAGGTAACTTAACATCCATTTCAGCCCGCCCTTAAAGTTGAGCACATACATGTTTGGATAGTATGAGTTCAAGCTCATCAAGTCGAAACGGCTTAGCAAGATAATCGTCCATACCAGATTCGATACATCTAGAGCGCTCATCTTCAAGTCCATGAGCTGTCATCGCTATGATTGGAACTTTTTTGTCGATGGCTTGTTTGCGGATCTCTTTCGTCGCGTCATAGCCATTAACAACAGGCATTTGACAGTCCATCAAAATTGCCGCGAACTCTCCCGTCTTGGTCAACTCGATCGCTTCTTGACCATTGTTAACCACGACATTTTCATAGCCTAACTTTTCAAGAAAGGTTGTCGCGAGGAGTTGATTGATTTCGTTATCTTCTGCAACG
>CAZBDM010000548.1:0-1507 GCA_964490675.1 uncultured Oligoflexales bacterium | reverse complement strand
GAGAATAGGTTTTAGGTGTCTTGATTTAGTTGTCATGCCTATTATTTATACCCTTAAAAAAGGAACGCTGTTCCACTTGAAACCTTAATTAAAAGATTCTTACAGGTCCAGTCTTTTCCAGAAAGTGTATAGATTCTTAAAAGACTCTCAAGCACTCGTTTTTTTTAGATAAATTTGAATAAAGACGCCATAACAACTATAATTCTAACTGAAAAATCAAGAAAACTCAGAATATTGACGATTAACTACCTACAAACCCCCATTAGAGGAGAATCTGTATGTTACTTAAAAAACTCATGCTTCCGGTCATAAGCGCAGCACTTTTTGTAGGATGCGGAGATGAAAGCGATGACGATAAAAAAGAAGAAACGGCTTCAACCACGGCGATCACTCTGACTCAAGCGCAGGAGGTCGTAACGAAAAGCTGTGTCGCTTCGGGTTGCCATGCTTCTGGCTCTGGAAACCAATCTCCAGATCTTACATCGATTACAGCAGATTCCTTTAAAACGGCTGCGATAAAAGGAACCCTAGACGGCACTGGAACGACCATGCCTCCAGCAGGTTCCTCGCAAGCTAGTAGTTTTTCAAGTGCAGATAAGCAGCTTCTTCTTGACTACATCAATCAGGAGTAAAGATGTAAGAAATTATAAGCCCAGATGATTTGACTAGGTCTGCGCAAGCAGATCTAGCAACAGGTTTTAAGACCATGAAGATTGCAAGTACAATATACTTTACAATTATTTTTCTCGTGACGCTCTTCTTAAGCTATGAGTACTTAATACTTAATCGCATCGTTAGAGCGAAAAGTATACTTGTCTATTTGAAACGAAATGTACCGCTTTTCAAAGGCTTAAAATTAAATCCTGAACCTGGGCATCCTCTTAGTTTTTGGCTTGGTTGGATAGGTTTTGGGTTTCTTGTGACGCTTCTTCTTTATTCATTGCGAAGACGCATACCTGCTTTTAAAGAAGTTGGTAAATCATCTTCATGGCTCAACTTTCATATCTTTTGTGGTCTAATGGGTCCAATTATAATTATCTTCCACACGAACTTTAAAGTCGGCGGACTCGTTTCAGTAGCCTTCTGGAGTATGGTTATTTCGGCTGTAAGCGGCATTGTAGGGCGTTACTTTTACGTTCAAGTCAATCATGAAGCAAGCTTTTGGACAGGTCGTATTCACCTATTTGATCAGGCCTTCTCTGAACTCGCTAATATGATGCGGATCTCTCATCAAGACATTTTTAATCTAAAAGCGCGTGCGACAGAACTTGCCGGCGGACCGGTTTTGAACAAACCGGCGCCAACACCAATCGAAGCTTTCTTTAAATCTGTAATTAGCGATATTAGAATTACTTTCGCTCCTCCACGTATGCCTGGTATGCCTCCTCATATTAGTCACAAATTTCTCGAGTACGGGATAATGCAACGTAAAGTCTATCTTCTTGATCAGTATCGAAAGCTCATGGGTTATTGGCATACCTTTCATCTACCGTTTGCAATTTTTATG
>CAZBDM010000547.1:223-3554 GCA_964490675.1 uncultured Oligoflexales bacterium | reverse complement strand
TATCAGAATGTTGGCGAAAACCTCTTGCTTCAGCTGGAGGAGGACGTCAATCTTTCGAGATACGAGAATCAGCTGTGCATGAGACCGTTGCACGATACACTGTACCCCCGATAAAACTCTTCTTTATGTCGACTAGACGACAACTAATGTATGTTGTGATGACAAATTCCTTTTGAATTATCTTTTTAGGGACTCTCCATTTGTTAATGGTCGAGCGGATACACTCGCCAACTTGCGGATGACGAAAGGTTCCGTTCTTTAAAGTTGCTTGAGTAACCTTGCCGTTTTCGTCGGTTATTGCTTTAACGTTGACGTCGCCACTTTCCACTTCAACAATTTCCGGATAAGTTTTGTTGAGAATACTAACGCAGGCTTGAATGTAATCCTTTTGAGATTTTAAGTAATCATCGAGGACAAAATCTTTTTCTGTAGGTTGGCTTTGCGTCTTTGGTAATAGCGACTCATAATTTTTCTGGGCAACTTGCGTGGCTGATGACGCTGTTTGTGAAAGAAGAAACAATGCGGTAATAACTTTTGACGATTTCAACATGTAATCTTCCTAAATTTCAGCAGCTAGTGGTCACTCTTATATGGCTCTTTTGTATCCCCACATAAGCTTTATATCAAATTTTTTGTTTTGCCGTGAAAATTGCTTTCATAGTTTGTGATTAAACAACCAAGGAGACTCGCTAATCTCATTTCATCGGTTTATTCGTGACAATAAAGCTCATTCTATTTCATGGAAATACTATAACTATTTAGTTATAACTGTGCTCGTTGAAGCGAAGCGATCGATACAAAAACATCGAACTTGAAGTGTTGATATATAAGTGGCAATTCAAACAACTCTCTGGCCAATTCGCTACTACATGAGTGTTCTCGAATCGAACTCTCTTGTTCCAGCTTTTTGGGGTGTTGCATCTTTCATTCAGACTGTATTGAAATCAGTACAACTTAGACATATTTCGATCGATCGCAGGAAAAGTTCTCTAATCATTTTAGTTGGTACGAAAAATGCATTCGATGGTTGGTGAAATGGATAAAGGAGGTCAACAATGAATAACGAAACCCAAGAAAAACTAAAAAATGTCTCTCAAAAATTAGCCACCTTCAGAGATAGACTCGAAGTGAAACTAAACTTGGCAGAAAAAGATGTCCAAGATAGTTGGCAAGCGATTAAACCTGCCCTAGAAAAACAAATCCATAAGGTTGATCGATTAGCCCAAGAGCTAGATACTAAAAAAGACGAAGCTCAGCTTAAGGCTTATTTAGGAATGCAAGAGCTTGCTGACAGACTTGACGCTGTTTCTCCTCACATAGATAAGATGGTCAACGAAGTCACTCAGAAGGCTCAAGAAAAAATCGATGTCACCATGTTAAAAGCAGAACTCGCCAAGATGGATGCGGAAGACTTTTACGCCAAGAAAAAAGAAGAAATTGCAGCGTCTTTTAAAGATAAAAAAGATCAAACAATTTCAAAAATCCATAGTGTATTTGACAAAGCTTCGCATCATTTGGACGAGTTGTCTGAAAAGATGAAACATTGAGGCATGATTAGATTTACAGTGGCCTGCAAGGTTTAGCTTATCATTGCAGGTCAAAAAATATCAGAAACAGTACTATTGGGAGCCGCATCGCAAGCATTCATCCATAGGTTTTATTTATGACATTGATAGATGCTATTAATTTTATCTATGTCATAAAGAGTTTACAATTGAGCTAAGTTTAATGGAATAGACTGAGAGGGACAAAATGAAAAAACAATCACGTCGAAGCTCACTTAAGTGGATGATTGGCTCAGCCGTAGCTGTTGCTGGTACGAAAACTCTTGCTGATGGTTGTGGAGTGCTGACACAGAAGGGCCTTTTTACCCGGAAAAAGACCAAGAGGACAAAGATAACGATCTCACCCGGGTGAGAGGAAGAAACAAATCTGCTAAAGGTGAGGTTTTTATTATTCAGGGTAAAGTGACTGACTCAGATTGTCGCCCTGTCGAAGGGGCGCTCGTCGAAATATGGCAAGCTTGCGCGACAGGCCGCTATAATCATAGCGCTGATCCCAATACCGATGCTCAACTTGATGAAGACTTTCAATACTGGGGAAGGGATACGACGGATAAAGAGGGAAAATTCTGGTTTAGAACGATCAAGCCAGGCGCATATCCAGCGATTCCTGGGGTCTGGGATCGTCCGCCACATGTTCATTTTAAAGTTCAGAAACGTGGCTATCGAGAATTAACCAGTCAAATGTATTTCGCGGGTGAAAGTCTCAACGAAAAAGACCGCATCTTAAACGACCTGACTGAAGCCGAAAAGCGCAATGTCATCGTCGATTTTACTCCACTGGAAGATCAGCCGGACATTGCTGAAGGACGCTTTAATGTGATCATCAAAAAAATCTAGATGTACGCTTTTAAAACTATTTTAAAGACGGGTGGTGCTGTAGGTTTTTTACAGCACCCCTAAACTTTTGAGTTCGCAATATTTATCAGGATATTGGCGAAAAACCAATGGTTTTAGCTGGAGGGGACGTCAGTGGTCTATTGACTCATATTGTTATTCCTCTGGTTGGTCGTATTCGAGGCGAAGTTTTTCGATCTTTCCTTTGGTTTCATCGAGACGTGAACGCATCTTTTTAATTAGTTGGTAGCCTTTTTCCACTTCCGACACCATTGCATCAAGGTCAAGTGACTGATCACCGACCTTGTCGACGATTTGCTCGACCTCTTGCAACATGCTTTGGTAGGTTTGTGATTCCTTAGTCATGTTGATCCTTTCGTTGCTCAATCTTTTGTTTTTTCTGAAGCTTTTCTACTTTAAGTTCGACAATGCCATCGATTAAACGTGCCTCAAGTGAATCGCCTTGATGAATGTCATCTATCGAAGATATTTTTTTGTTGTTTTTTGATAGTTGTGTCCAGCCTTGCATGAGCCAAGGGTAGGGATCTCGTTTTGCAAGAAGCAGATCGAGTTCGCCAAGACGTTTTTCATACCTGTAAAGTTGTTCCTTACTTTTCATTTCAAGTTGGTGACTAAGGCCGGTAAACACTTGCTCCATCTTTTTAAACTGGTTCATGTAGCTATGATCAATACGCCGCGAAAGAGTAAGAAGATATTGGTTGCGGTTTGCTAGAGAAGCTTCGACGCTTTGTACGAGCCGAAGTTCAAGTCTTCTAAAGCGTTCACCGTCACGTTCGACCCGTGTTGAAAGACGATCAGCGAGATTGCTACTCAATGCGCTGATGTGTTCGCGGACTTCAACAAACCAACTTAAACAAAGGTCGGCAGCAGCTGTAGGGGTTTTGGAGCGCATGTAGCAGATTTCTTCGACC
>CAZBDM010000547.1:0-213 GCA_964490675.1 uncultured Oligoflexales bacterium | reverse complement strand
GCAGCAATGATCGGGATGCCGCTGTCTGCGACTTCGTAGGCAAGCTCTCTGGCATCAAACCACCGCAGATCTGCAGCACTGCCGCCGCCGCGCGTAATGACAATGACGTCGCATGCAGCCCTTTGTAACTGTCTGATTGCCGCGACCACTTCTTTAATGACTTTTTCGCCTTGGGTGGCAGCTGGCACGAAGCTCACCTGGCCTGGGAAGCCA
>CAZBDM010000546.1:2124-3558 GCA_964490675.1 uncultured Oligoflexales bacterium | reverse complement strand
TTTCAGGATGGGATTTCCACGAAAGAGACAATAATCCCTATGATAGGGCCCACTTTGGGCATGGTACCTACGAAGGTCTTTGGGCGGCTGCCAGAATCGACAACGGTATTGGTGAGGCAGGTCCTTGTGGGCGTTGTTCGGTGATGTTTTTAAGACTTAATGACGGATTTATTGTCGACTCAAATGCATTCGCTCGCTCGATTCTTTACGCTGTTGATCAAGGCACCGATGTTATTCAACAAGCCTTAGGTGGTATGAATCTCAACCGCTTTGCAAAAGAGGCGGTTAACTATGCTTACGAGCACAACGCTGTTATCATCGGAACGGCTGCCGATGAAAATAGTTATCACCACAATATACCTTCGATGCTCGATCCCATTATCTACACCAACGCTATCCGTTACGATTCGAGAACCCCAGAGAAGTCTTCGACATTCGTCAACTTCAACAACTGCTCAAATTATGGGGCTCGGGTCGACGTCGCGACTCCCGGTATCGATTGTTCTTCAAATGCAACGGGTCACCTGGCCGGTGTTACAGGGCTTAGCTTTTCTTATGCGAAACAAAAAGGGCTTAATCTTTCAGCGGGAGAGATGATTTCACTCATCAAACATTCAGCTCTCGATATTAATTACGGAAGTAATGCCTCAGATTCATCGCGCTTTTCTACCTGGGAAGGGTGGGACACGATGACCGGTTATGGTCGTACAAACGCAGCCAAGATGCTTGAGTCTCTTTCGCAAAATCAAATTCCCCCAGAGGCTCGCATTACAGAACCAGAGTGGTTTAGTGTTTATAATACAAAAAAAACAGCGTTCATTGACATAAAAGTAGAGGCCTCCCCTTCCCTTAATCACGTCGCACGCACCACCCTTTTGGTGACTCGTGGGGTAGAAACAGCAAAAAGCCAATGGCTCGTCGTCAAGGCTGAAAATGTCACAGGAAAAAAAATCAGTGGTCTCTTTGCAAGACTGAAGCTTAACGAGCTATTCACATTACCGCTTTCAGAAATTGAGGAACGAAGAAATCATAATGCATTTACCTTGAGATTGGTTGTTGAAGGAAGTCATGGTCTTACAGCTGAGTCGCGAAGAACGATTTTCTTGGTTGACGATCCTGATCTAAGAGATGAGTTTCCCATTAAAATGCCTGGTTCCGGCGAGAGCTCAGGATTTTTTGTCGACTTAGACGGTAATGGTAAGGATGAATATGTCACAGCCGATGGAGCTGGATTTGTTCATGCTTATACTTATACCGGAGATGAGCTTGAGGGGTTTCCCGTTGCTGTCTCGTTGTCGAAGTTTGATGCTTCGCAAGAATATGGGCTTTCACCTGCCTATCAGGCTATCACTGCTCCACTAGCAGCGGGTGACCTTGATCACAACGGAAGTCTAGAAATTATTGCAGTCACACTTGAAGGTAGCCTTGCTGTGA
>CAZBDM010000546.1:0-2114 GCA_964490675.1 uncultured Oligoflexales bacterium | reverse complement strand
GACGGGACAATGAGAAATGGGTTTCCGGTTGAACTGCCGTTCCCTAATATGCAGGAAGTAAGTGATGTCCAACAATATGGGCCGGGGGTCCTATCGGCGCCGGTGCTTGCTGACCTTAATGGTGATTATCAACTTGATATTATCCTTACAGGCATGGATGGCAAGGTTCATGTTTATCAACAAGATGGTTCTTTGCTTCCTGGCTTTCCTCTGACGGTTTCAGTCGATGGTGCGGTAACCCGAATTGTTTCCTCACCGGCGATTTACGACCTCAATAAAGATGGTTTTTTAGATCTTATCTTTGGCAGTAACCACACAGGTGAAAGAGTTGGTTTTCTATTTGCTGTCAGCGGCAAAGGTAATCTTGCCGAAAGTCCATATATTGATGGTTTTCCTGCAAGAATTCCGGTTCTCATCGATGACATCTTTCCCGTCTTTGGCTTAGGGATTCCTGTAAGTCCGATCATCGGTGATGTCGATCAAGACGGAGAAGTAGAGATCATTATTCATCCTTTCGCCGGCAAGACTTATATCCTCAACGAAAGGGGAAGAATTGAACGCTCGCTTTCGACAAAAATAAATGATCAAACCCACACTGATGAAAGCTTTCTCATTACAGCAGCCGGTCAACCAAGTTTTGCTGATGTCAACGGTGACGATGTCATTGATCCGGTGGCCAGTGGGTTAGGATCAAGAGCGATTACTAATTTGATTCTTGGCGGTAAGCGTTATCCTTACGATCATTTGCTGGGAGCCTGGGATGGTAAAACAGGTAAACTCTTCGCTGGCTTTCCAAGGGTAAACGACGATCTGCAAGCGAGAACGGCAGCGGTTAGTCTTGATTGGAATGGAGACGGAAAAGACGAGCTTTTTATGGGTTCAGGGGGATATTTTTTACACGGGTTTAGTGAAGAAGGCGAGGTACAAGGCTACCCAAAATTCACTGGAGGCTGGCTTTTTGGTAGCCCTTCATTAGGAGATATCGATGGTGACGGTCTTCTGGAAATTGCCGCAACGACCAGGGAAGGTTATGTTTATGTCTACAAAACAGGGGTGTCAGTAGAAAATAAACAAAATTGGCCAACTCTAAATGGTCATATTCATAGGACGAATACGTATCTTAAAGGGGATTAAAAATGATGGGGAGTCTTACTGCATGGTGGTTAGCAATTTTACTTTTGCTCATTACAGTAGAGGGTCATGCCAAGAGTAAAGAAGTGTCTCGGGGAATGCAGGTAGAGATCAATCAACAGGGTTTTGATCTTATCGCTACGGAACTTAAAGAGAGTGTCTTTTCCGAATACAAAAGCGGTCATATAGCAAAGATACAAAAAGAGCTCAGCTCTTCAACCCAGCTTACAGCAAAGAACATTTCCTACCAAATCGACTTTGGAGATTTATCTGTAGAGCCACACCCTGGTGCGCTTAAACTTCATATGAAACTTGACATGCTTAACTTTCACGTTGCCAAGGTTAATCTTGTTAAGAAAATTATTTGGGACTGGACTTTTAAGTGTTCAAACCTTTATTTGACAAGCAAAGACGACCAACAGATCGACGTTGACGTTTTGATTCCCATTAGTCTCGATGGTGAGGGCGTTCGTTTAAACAAACAAGATATGAGTCTAGAAATCGCCTCCAATCAACTTTCCACGCGCGGTCCAAGTTCTTGTAGTATTGGGATTTTTAAAAGCTTTTTTCTTAATGCTTTGACGCGTGTGGCACTTTTTCATCTCAAGAAAAATGTCAATTCAGTTGTTAAAGGGTTTCTTGTCTCATATCTTCCAGATATTGAACGTCTGATCAATGAAAGTTTGACAAAGGCAGTGAAGTTCAACTTAACAAATATTCCAGGTATTCCACCTTCGCGTATTATTCTTCAGCCACGCCCGGAGTTTTTGACGATCAATGATAATCACTTAGCAATGGAATTCGCCATTAAGATTTGCCGTGAAGGGGTGGAGCCAGCAGAGCTTGGTTTTGTCAAAGAAGACGAAGTCTCAGCGATGACTTTTGGACGTATAGGACTGAACCCGCAGGTCATTTCAAGCTTTATTTCTCTGTTAAATCCAGGTGAATATGTTGAGATTGACGAAGAATTGATCCCTATGATC
>CAZBDM010000545.1:1211-3571 GCA_964490675.1 uncultured Oligoflexales bacterium | reverse complement strand
AATCGAACTTGCTTCCAGGCTTAAGAGCGGCGATGACCCCAATACCAATGCCCAACACGAGAGCAAGAATTAGAGAGGCACTCGACAAAATGAAAGTGTTGAGCAGGCGAGGGCCGATAATCTCCATCACCGGACGACGATAGGTTCTTGAATAACCGAACTCTCCTCCCAATACTTCGCTCAACCAGTTGAAGTAACGTTCGTAGGCTGGCTTATCGAGACCATACAAAGCTTTCAATCGTTCAATATCTTCAGCCGTAATCTTAGGGTTTGAGCTTGCTAAAATATCGATCGGATCACCTGGCATAAGTGACAAAAGATAGTAGCAAACAAACGACAGAACAAAAATGACTGCAACCGATTGTATGACTCTGCGTGCGATGTATGACCACATAAGGCCAGCCTCCCATTACTCAGTAACTTAAACTCAGTGTCCTAATGCCGCCGAAAGATTCCAGTTCTCAATATGATTCGTTGCTGGAGACTGGTGACCTGTTTGCGAGTAACCTTTAAGGTTCTTCGGGGTCACAGAAACATCAGAACGATAGTAAAGAGGAATAACAGGAACTTCTTCCGTGTAGTAACCGAGGATCTTGTGAACTAATTCAGCTCTTTTGGCCGCATCAAATTCTAGGTCCACGGCCTCAATGAGCTTATCGACTTCTTTGTTGACCCAGCCACCGGAGTTTTGACCTGAGTAGCCGTTCTTTTTAGTCGGAATACTTGAGCTGTGGAATGTCGAACGAGGTGTATTCTCGGGTGAACTGATCCAGGCATACATAGCCATTGCAGGATACTTACCCTTTCTCACTGTCTCACCAAAGTAAACCCTTGCAGGCTCGTTTTTAATGACGATATCGATGCCAACATTTTTCCACTGATCCTTAAGATAGGTTTGGACGAGCTCTCTTAATTTGTTTCCAGCGGTTGTCATAAGGACAAACTGCAGCTTTTCGCCGTCTTTGTAACGGTAACCATCTTTGCTCATTTTCCATCCAGCTTTATCGAGAAGTTTCTTAGCTGTTCGTCTGGAAAACTTATAAATTTTGATCTTTTTGGGGTCGTCAGTATACCAAGTATCGATTGGGTTGACGTTGTGAAGTGCTGGCTTTTGCTTTCCTTCAAAAAGAGCTTTGGTGAGGTCGTCTCGGTTGATTGAGTACACTAAAGCTTGTCTAACCCTCTGATCTTTAAGGATTTCATTCTTTCCGAGGTTAAGATCGATATGCTCGTAGACGAGGCCTTGTTTGAAGTTAACGTTGTAAGGAAGCTTTTCTTTCATAACCTTTTTTTCAAAAGAAAGAGCCTGATCGAAAGCGAGGCCCAAGGTGGAAATCATGTCGATGTTTCCAGAGCGAAGGTTAGCTTCCAGGGTTCCTGTATTAGGTATGAGCTTAATGATAATCTTTTCAATGTTAGCTTTTTTGCCATAGAATAGTGGGTTTCTTTCAAGGATGACGTGGCTTCCCAGTTTAATCTCGGTAACTATGTAAGGACCATTGTAAAGACCTTTGTTAGTTGGGTCTTTGACGTAGATGGTATTTTTATCGTAACCGCTCACTTGGCTTCCATACTTTTTAAAGACCGGTTCTTCGAGATGCTTAGGAACAATCTCAAAAGTAAGAAGCTGGTTAAAATCCCATTTTGCTTTCCGGTAAACAAAAGAGAATTTTTTTGGATTTTTCTTATCAACGATGACTTCTTTGATTTGATCGTAGACTTCCCGCTCACCGACCGAGACATTGTCACTCAATGCCGTCTTCCAAGAAAACTGAACGTCATAGCCAGTAACAGGTGTTCCGTCACCCCACTTAGCGTTGTCTTTGATTTCCCAATCGGCAACGACGTGTTTTTTGTCGCCTTCACCTTCAAAGCGCGCCATACCATTTTCAATCGAAGGGATTTTCTTGACTAAAGAAGGGACCCACTTTGCGTTCAGGTCAAGATCAACCAAACCACGGATGACCATTTTTTTAATGTAGGTCGTTGCAAGCATTTGTGAAACGATTGGGTTTAGGTTTTCAAATTCCTGTGCGATCCCAATCTTAAGCTCTTTATTGGTTGGTTTCGCAAGACCGTTCGTGGTCAATGCGAGCGCCATCGTCGTAGCGCCAATTAGTTTGAAAATTCTCATGGTCTCCTCCCTTAGATCAATGATTCGCCCAACATGCGACTTTATGCTGCCCATTCCCCGTCGGATTCGTTAGCGGCGGGGCCTTTTCCATGCAGACCGGTTTTTTCAGAGGGCATCGCGGGTGAAATGCACATCCTCTCGGCGGATTAATCGGACTCGGCACTTCTCCCCCAAGTGACTTCTTGACTTTTTGTTTGCCTTTTCCGACTTTCGGAATAGCGTTTAC
>CAZBDM010000545.1:0-1201 GCA_964490675.1 uncultured Oligoflexales bacterium | reverse complement strand
GTGTAAGGGTGAAGTTGATGCGTGAAGAGTTCTTCACGCGGCGCCATTTCGACAATTCGCCCAAGGTACATCACTGCGATGACATCACAAAAGTGGTCAACAACAGAAAGATCATGCGATATGAATAGATAAGTTAAACCCATTTCTTCCTGTAGACCGCGCATTAGATTTAAAATCTGCGCTTGAACAGAAACATCTAAAGCACTGACAGGTTCGTCAGCAACGATGAGTTTGGGCTTTAAAGCAATCGCTCTGGCGACAGAAATACGCTGTCTTTGACCGCCAGAAAATTCGTGCGGATAGCGATTGATATGGGAAGGCTTAAGTCCAACCTTTGAAAGCAGTTCTTTAGCCTCTTCGTTTCTTTGCTTAGGAGTCCCAATATTATGAATACGGGCGGGTTCCATTAAGATTTGACCGATGGTCATGCGAGGATCGAGCGCCGCAAACGGATCTTGAAAGATCATTTGGATATCGCGTCGGGCTTGCCTGAGCTCTGGGCCCTTCAGTTCGTGGAAGTTTTTGCCACGGAACTTAATCTGTCCATCGGTAGGATCATAGATTCTGATAATTGTTCGCCCGAGAGTAGATTTGCCGCAGCCTGACTCGCCGACAAGACCTAAGGTTTGGCCTTGCTTAAGGTCAAAACTGATACCATCGACAGCTCTCACGTCAGCTGTTTGCTTTCTAAAGAACCCCGTTCGAATGGGGAAATATTTTTTAACTTGATTAACCTGCAAAAGATACTCAGACATGGGCTGCTCCTTGCTCGACAGGATGAAAACAAGCAACCTGATGACCCGGCGCAATTTCTTTCAGTTCCGGTTTTTTAGATCGACACACTTCGCTCGCATATGGACAGCGGTTTTGGAAATAACAACCTTGCGGAAGACTAAACGGTGATGGGACCGAGCCTTCTATGGTCGGCAGCATCTTAACCCGTCGTCCGATGCGCGGAACCGAAGCGAGTAGTGCATGAGTGTATGGATGTCTTGGATGGTCGAACAAAGACTCTCCCGTTGCCGTTTCGCAAGTACGACCGGCATACATCACCATGACGTGGTCAGCGAGCTCTGAAATCACCCCTAAATCGTGGGTGATAAATTGCACGGTCATGTTGGTCTTTTCTTGCAGATCCTGAATGAGTTCCAAGATCTGAGCTTGAATGGTGACATCGAGTGCTGTCGTTGGTTCGTCGGCA
>CAZBDM010000544.1:0-3573 GCA_964490675.1 uncultured Oligoflexales bacterium | reverse complement strand
CTAGGATGCAGATCGATTAGCAAATGACAAGACGTAGAGTTCTGATGATGTACAACTCATTGATGGCTGATTTCAAACTTTCTATTTGGTGAGAAAACTCTTGCATGGCAAACCTCCTGTGAAGAAGGCGCATATTAATCAAACTAATTGGTATTGGGAAGATGCGCTATAGTACGGCGTACAAGAGACTGCCCTAACTTCGAGTAATTAACTAATTGCCCGTGAATATGAGCGCTCATTTGCCATAACCGGAGCATTTGCTGTGGGGCTTGCTCAACACCAAATTGTCTTAAATCTCTTTCTAGAAACGATTTGATATAATTTTCTCTCCAACGCAAGCTAATGGAATCATCTTCAGCTAGCAAACTACCAGGAAATCCTCCCCTCCAAAGTTGTACCTTCCAATCAATTTGAGCTTTCTTACACTCGCTATATGTAAAAGGCGTTAAGTAGTTGTAAGAAATACGCCCAGCAAGAGTTTCTGAAGATTGCCTCAAAAGTGCGGGTGAGGAGGAACCTAAAATCAAAAACCGACCCGGACTTCTTTCAGCATCAATAAGAGCTCTAAGAAGGGGGAAAAGCTCTGGTCGCAGTTGAATTTCATCAAGACAGATGAGCTTATCACTATGCAATTCAAAGTATGTCTCGGCGTCCACCAGTTTATTAAGGTCTGAGGGGCGTTCTAGGTCGAGAAAAACCGTATCACTACGTTGAGCGATTAGCCTTCTAGCAAGAGTTGTCTTACCTACTTGCCGCGGTCCTAGAATCGCAACCACGGGAAAGCTCGAGAGGTCTTTTTTGACATTTGCTTCAATCAGTCTTGCTATCACAAAATTCACCATTTTGAAAATCGTAAATCTGATTTACAATTTTCACTTTATCTAATAAACCAAACTATTTCAAAGCTTAACGACTTTGAAAGTGCCACTTACCATTGGCCGACTTGCCTATTATTCAAATAAATTTCTGCTCTTGGCGAGATCGCTAGCAACATGAGTGAGATCGAAGCTTGGATCGCCAACCGACGACTCGTTTGCCCAGGAATATTCTGCAATATATTTGATAGCTTACATTATTTCGTGCAAATCTAAAGACTGATTATGAATTTGCACTACATGAAATGACTTTCACGAAATACATAAAACGAGAGCAGTTAGAGCCTATCAAGAGTAGCCCTTCGCGACTCTCCAGGAGATAGGGGATGACCAGACCGCTTTTGCCGCCCTGCTCCAGGCCGACATCGTTTATCAAATTGTTTAAAACGAGTCGCTCTGCTAAAGCCCTAAAATTATTTGAACTTCGCTGCTTTTATAGACTTGTTTTGTGTTTCAAGTTTGTTTTTCGAGTGTAAAACAATATGGTTTGTTATAAATTCATTTATAATATTTAAAATGATCATAAAAAATGCTAAACAATATTAATCTGTGGATAAAACTTTTCGTTTTTATACTCAGACGTCTTGAAAAAAGAGGAGCACTATGAAGTTTACTCCGAACAGAATTGTGGGATTTCTAACCGCCTTAGCTTTGCCAGCAGTCGCTAAAGCTAAAATGTCTCACTCTTTAAGCGCTGATCGCATCGACAGTTTAGCAGAGTTGGAACTAGATGATTTAAACGATCACTCTGTATTGATCGCCGAGGATCTTATTGAGCTTGGACTTGTGGAAGCTTTCATAGCCGATCCGCAAGGGGTGCTTCGAGAGTTTTTCGAAGTCACAGATGAAAGTCTTAACGATATTTTTCTACAAGTGAAAATTTACCTAATGACGAACTACATATCGGAAGACATCTGTGAACATGAAGAAAATGATTCTAGGGCTTTTTGTTGGGTTGATGATCATATTGTTGTCGCTGGTGGTCAACAAAGATCAAGCTCAAGAAACGGGACTAGAGGTGACCCATAAAGCTATGATGGAAAATGAACTAAACTACATTCACGTCTCTGAACAAAATTTCTTTTCTACTCATCCCCATTTAGCAGATGAGATGTCTGTTATGGTTATAATGCATAATTTAGTAGGCACTCTTACTAAATTTACTGGGAGTGGATCATTTGCTCCAAACCTCGCCAAATCATGGGTGGTCAGAGAAGAAGGTCGAAGGTGGGACTTTAAACTTCACTCAGGTCTGAAGTCTCAAAATGGTGAGACCATTACCGCTGATAGATTTGTGAGATCTTTTCGAAGGTCTTTAAAAATGCATCAATCAGAGGGAGTCACACCGGTATTCGATCAGCTTGAAGGATGGCAGACGTTTCTTGATGGTGAAGATCATGCTTTGTCGGTGAGAGCACTCGGCGAGTTAACAGTCTCTTTCAAGTTTAAAAAACGCATCAATAATTTATTGGAGCTTTTAGCCTTTCCCTACTATGGCTATTTCGTCGACGAAGACTTTGACAGTCATGGTAAATGGAAATCTGAAACTTCGATCACATCGACAGGTCCTTACATTTTGGAATCTGTTGATGATAATTTGGTGACCATAAGGAGAAGAAAGGACTGGTCTCTTGAAGATGGAAAAATGCCTGAAGTCATTCGATTTATGACAATTGCATCTGTTGAGCAGGCGGTAGAAAAATATGAGTCTCGAACAATCATTGATTTATCCTTCCGGCAAGATAAATACCCTGAATACAAAGGGTATAGATATATGACTAGTTTACCGCAAGGTTTATACTACTGGGCTTTCAATGTGGAAGACCCTCCCTTTAATGATCCTAATGCTCGAAAAGCGGTTTATGACAAGCTGAAGCAAAAGATGAAACAAAATCCATTTGATGTTTCGAGCACTTCATTGGCTACGAGCTTCTATCCTAATTTCTTGGGACAAATACCACCAGAGAACAAAAAATCGTCTGAGACTTTTAAGAAAGAAGGGATAGAAATCACTGTACCTCAGCTCAGTCAATCACGATTTTCAAAATATTTTAGAAGCATTCGCCAAGAGGTATTCGAAGAGCTTGGGTTTAAAGTGAAGGTTATTAAAGCTGATAAGCATGATATAAAAACCCAAACGGAAGTGAAAAAAAACAGGGCAACTAGCATCCGCTCAGGCGTTGTGGATATTGGTGGGAAGCCTGACAACGACATTAATAAGCTTATGTTTTGCATGACGGTTGGTGTTTCTTTTCCTGATCCAAGTGGACGTCTTTGCAAGTTGATTAATGACTACGAAGAACAAAACGCGACAATGAATTACGAGTTTTATTGGAAGGAATTTGAAACGATTATAGCGGAAGATCGGGCGGTGATACCGATTTTGCACATGGGAAATTCATGGTTTATTAGTAACGATTTAGATGTATCAGAGATTTCACCAACGATGTCATATATGCCTGTGAACCAAGTTCGATTAAAGTGAACAATCAGTTGAAGAACCAAGAAAAAAAAATTAGAGACTGTTTTTTTGAAAGATTTCCAAACTTTCAATGCTTTCAAGAGGAAGCTCACAAAGATCATCGGCGTATTGTTGGTTGGTCGGTCACAGCTGTCGACAGAGATAAAGGAACATTGTCTGAAGGTAGCTTTTCATCAAAAACCTTAGCTCGCCGGACTGTCGTAGCTGAGGCGCTCG
>CAZBDM010000543.1:2706-3587 GCA_964490675.1 uncultured Oligoflexales bacterium | reverse complement strand
TTCTGAGTTGATATGTACAAGCGGGGTGTCTTCAACGACGATTACAGTATCATTTTCTACTTGAAGGGTTGAATCCCCGTATTTGCCTTTTTTCTCTCTTTCGTAGGCCTCAACTTTTACTGTCTGCACAGCTGTGTCTTCAGGTAGCACAATGGAATACTGTGTCCCGTTATCGTCAAAACACATGAGCCCACCCCAACCGCATTTATCTGAGTGTGTGTAATAGGATAGAGTTTGATTTTGTGCACTGGTAATTCTTACCTTTGAGCTAGGGCGTTTGCTGTCGCAAGTCGGTTGCCATTTTTGTGCGAATTCATTGGCATCAGAGTAGAAAGGAGAAGAAATTGCGCACTCTGGCTTTTGAAAATTATCGAGGCCTAGCCATGTTTGCCAGGTGTTATTATCGAGAGCAAACTCTTCCTTGTCACACCATATTGTCGAAAGCCTTGTTGCCTCAGACTTTTGGCAGTTTTCATCCGACCAGACTCTCTCGATGACTGTTCCCCTGAAAACAACATCTCCGTACGTGTGTTCATAAAAGGTCTCTGGTTGATTGACGACATTATTGGCATCCATTTCTTCGACATGACCAAGATCTTCTGTTGTACCATCAAGTTTTGTTCTTCTTACCACTGTCATTTGCGCTTGGTCGTAGCTTTTATAGGACATTATAGGATTAGTGGATTGGTTTTCGACTTCAGAGAAACCAGCGATGACGATTCCGTCAGTAGTCATGATCTCTGTTTTTTCAGTCGATCCAGCGTCTTCTTTGTAGGCTTTTCCGATGTAGCCCGAACCGGACTTTCTTTTGCCATTAAAATTGTCAGGGCCAATCTGGTAGAAATACATTCGTTTGCGAAAACGGCAGTCACCTTCAGGGC
>CAZBDM010000543.1:0-2696 GCA_964490675.1 uncultured Oligoflexales bacterium | reverse complement strand
TGGAGAAGTTTTCAAAAGAGCTGTATCCAAATCTCCATTTCTTTTTCTTCTGAGGTAGTAAGTCGTCGATTCAGTTTCACCGTCTGAGTTTCTCGTTTCGTGACTATATGAAACAGTCGGGTTGGCCTCTGTTACCAAGGTTACAATATGATAACCACTCCAACCTTTTTTAATAAAATCATCTGGCTGCCAGCGTGCCGAGTTTCCTTGGTCAGGTGCAAATAGATTGCGCCCATGCACAACCTCACCTTTATTAGCCACTGGTAAAGGTTCGACATCAGCAAAGCTTTGCGAAGGCGTGTAAATCATTGAGCTTGCCAGCAGTATATGGCAAAAATTTTTCAGTTTTTGTCTGGTTTTCATCTTTACTTCCATCTCTGAGAACTAGGTTAAGGATTAAAGCGACAATATAGGTTATTTCCCCACGGATCAGGCAGTAGTTGTAGCCTTTACGGTAGGATCGTAATAATTAACCCCCCGCCAAATTTAGGTGGAGGAGGAGCCGTTTCTTTTCTTCACTTACGTTCTTTAAGCGAACGGACATAGCTGCGGCATGAAGCTGCGATATCATGCGGTCACTGAGAAGCAGAAAAGTAAGCTGAAGGCTTCTATCAGACATATTGCTAAATAGGGTCTCTAGTCTTGCCCAATATGGGAATTCAGGAGAAAAAGTCTCTAGTTGTATTCTCGAGCGTTTAACCACTCGTCTCAGAACAATCTCTTCAGAGGTGTTAATATCATCGACCTCACCACGAAAATGATCGAATGCGTTGGAAAAAGCGTCCCAAGCCTGAGCTTTCTCGCAAGGCATGTAAGGAAACAAAAATGGTATGACGAGGCCAAAAGGCTTCACTTGATAGTTCAATGGATTCAATGAGTTACTCCGAAATCTAAAGATCAGGGTAGGGTCAAAGTAGCCATTCTATGGAAACGTTAACTTACAATATTTTTAATGTCGTTATCAACGATAATAATAAAAATTTAAAAAAAGAGAGGTAGTCAATAATTAAAGGATTTTTTTTTATTACAGTCGAGAAAGAGCTAAGAGCTAAGAGCTGTTGGATTCTGTCTAACTTGAGCACAAAGTGTGTTCACATTGGAGTTACGCCTAAAAGTTGTGGATGAAGCCTAAGCGAGCCTCCCTCGTTGGTCTTCTATATTCACCAAATTGCCATCCTTGTAAAGCTCTCCCCTCAATAATCCTGGAATCTGTTTGTAGCCTTGTAATTTCCGCCATCTTTTTTCTGCTTCGAGTAGAAGCTTAAAGGCCATTGTTTCAGCGATTTCCTGGTTGCCAGCACCTTTTGTCGTCCGCGTACGAAGCTTGACCGTGGCAAATGTCGACTCAATGGGGTTCGTTGTTCTTAAGTACTGCCAATGAAGAGCTGGAAAGTCAAAAAAACCTGTCAGTGCCGACCAAGAGTCTTCTAATGAAGCGATTGCTTTTGGATACTTTTCTGCAAAGTCATCAGAAAACTCTTTTTTTACAATCGTAGCATCTGATTTTCTGACGGCATGCATCATATCGTGAAGCTTGCGTTTGACGACTGGCTGAAGCCGCTGTGGAAAATGATTAAGAATGTTTGATATCTTGTGGACCCAGCAGCGCAGCTCCTTCGTCTCAGCAAACTCAGGAATCCTTTCTACTGCAGACCATAGACCAAGAGCGCCATCGCCGATAATAGCCAAAGGAGGCTTAAGACCACGACGGTTAAGATCATTAAAGACGAGCTTCCAGCTTTCTGCCGACTCGCGGTAGCCACCTTCAACAGCAAGCAGCTTCTTCTCTCCCTTTTCATTGGCTCCAACAAGAACGAGAAGACATAACTTTTTATCTTCCCCAAGTCGGATTTTGACATTAACGCCATCAGCCCAGATGTAGACAAAATCTTCATTGATTGGTCTTTTGCGCCACTTCTCCAGGTCTTCTTTCCAGGACTTTTTTAATACTGCTATGGAGCTTGATGACAAACCTCCAGCTTGATCGCCTAAAAGACCGCATAGAGCCTCCTGAAAAGCATTCCCTGAGAGGCCTTTGAGATAGAGAATGGGGAGGATCGATTCGACGTTTTTTGATTTGCGAAGATACGGCGGCAAGATTGATGAAGAAAACTTTTGATCTTGGCGCTTATCATTGACGCGAGGTGCTTCGACTTCAATGGTCCCTGCGCCTGTCGTGACTTTTCTGGCTTTTGCTTTGCCGTTTCGTACCACAAGCCGCTTACCGTCACTATCACGGAGGTCTTGATGCCTTTCGATGTACTCAGCGACTTCAAGGTCAAGTGCTTGAATAAGAAGCTTTCTAGCGCCGACACGGGCTATTTCATCGAGAGATAAAGAAAGAAGGTCGTTTTCATTTTTGGATGGATTTAGTAATTTTAGCATGACGTCCTCATCTTCATTGGCCCTGCAAGGCCAACGTTTTGTTGTTTTGGTTTTAACAACGAGGATAGGACGTCACCCTAACTCCATCCACAACTTTCTGGCGTAACTCGTTCACATTTGATAAGATGCTTAGTAAATTACGAGCATTCTGAATAGAGATCCTTCATTAATATCTTCAAGTTTAATTCTTTTATCTTGAGGGGTTGATGATGAAACTCATAAATCTTTTTTTCAAAGCAGCAATTGTATCCACTTTAACGTAAGCGCCTCTTTTTACCCATCTAGAAAGCAATTTTTATAGCCGCTATCTT
>CAZBDM010000542.1:0-3591 GCA_964490675.1 uncultured Oligoflexales bacterium | reverse complement strand
GTAATGAATGCCTTTAACCACAAGGGGAAAAACCCCTTAATGCAACAGCATTGTGTCAAACTACTGTCAAACCCACTAGAATCATGCCAAGAAAACTGACACCTTTAAAGTCTAGTTAAAAAAATTAGGTAAAAATATCAAAAGGTTAGCGGTTTCTCGTTTTGGTTGTTTTATTGCATACATCCTAATGCTGAAGGAACAAAAATTTGAGCATGGAAAAAATGATAAAGACGAAAACACTATTTTTCTTGGCCGGATTGACACTTTCATCAGCATGTAATCACACAGGTAGGAATCCTGAAAGCGGTACACTATTAACGAGTGATGAAAAATCACCAACGATTTGGTCAGTGGTTGGTGCCTCTGTTTACCCAACAAGCGTACTGGGTGATGAAGAGTTCAAAGGGCGTATTCAATTCACTCTTACTTCTTGTTACAGTGGCGGCAACCTTAACGGTTTTGCCTTACAACAAGATGCGGAAGATCACTCCTCACTTAGTAACATGGCACCAAGAAAGCTTGAGCAAGTCGTTGTTATGGGTGAAGATAGATACATTCAAAGTATCAGCGATGAATGGGGGGTGCATTCTTTCCGGGTGATGGGCTGCAGATCCATTGACCTGGATGGCGAAGCCGGACAAAAAGCTGTCAATAACTATAGCTGGGAAAATTTCGAAAGAGATTGTCTAAACCAAGCAAATGTAACCTATACCTACGGTAGCTACGGTGATAGACAACTCATGTACGATTTTTCTGCAGCTCAGTCGATTAAGGTGGACGGAGTGAGTGAAGAGGTTAGAACAAAGGGTTTTGCCTTGCCGCTAAATAGAAGCCCAAAAGAATTTGCTGCTGCAATGAGATTGTGTTCAGACACTTTTTGATAAATTGCCCCCTAAATTGTCTCTTAAACAAAATTTGTCATTCCATGAGCCGAGCTTTTCTTCTACGTTGACCTCTCTCCGAGGAGGTCTTCGTGTCTTAGATGCGATGGAAAGTGCTTTAAAAACATGATTATTTATAGGGTTAGGAGGAATTGCAAGGAGGATATCAGTCGGTGAACCCGCCCTACTGAATGTCTTCAAGAAGCCCGCTCAATAGATCGAAAGATTATGGATGAACAGTCCCAAAACTCAGTCAGAAGCCTTTTATAATCGACAAGATTGTTTAGATGAAGACCTTTAAAATCTTAGCTATCTGGCTAAAAAAAACCTCCCCTTGAGAATACCAGAAATAACAGACAACCATCAGAACCAGCATGATTTGAACCGTATTTGCATTAGGTCCGAGGTAGCGGACCGTATAATAACAGAAAATTGTTAGACCTACTAAAAAACAGCTAAGACCAATCGATGCCACAGAACCCGAATCTCCCATAAGAGCTAAAACCATGGCTGCAAGAAAGTGAAGCATCACCATGACAACGACCACATATCCGAACTCTTTTTCTTTGCTAGACTGGAACTTTGACTTAAAGACCATGTCATGTCCTTTTTTAAAGACCTAAAATCAAAATAAGGTTCTTAGTAAATCTTCATACAACATAGTAGTCTAATTAAAAAGCCAACTCAAAAGCCATAAAGAAAATCATCCCCCTTATAAACTGACCCCGAAAAATGTGTCCTAGAAAAGAGGGTCGTTTACAACAGTCAAGCTGTGTGAGCTCGTCAATGATGGTGTTTCAAACCCTTAATCATCTCTTTCCCTTAAAATAGCGGCAAACGCGAGTTATTCGTTTACTAGTTACATTTCAATAGCTTGACGGTTTTGGTCTCAATCAAATATATAGAATTTCCGATAGCGAGCACGATTCGGTTTCCTTGCCGTCATTGCTGTTGTCGCTGCTGTTGTTGTTTAGGAGCTATTTCATGTTGTTTCAATCCCGCTGGCGCTTTGTTGCTGCAATAATGCTTTTTCTTTTTATGACGCAATGCCACCCGGTTGGCGATGAGTCAAATATCTCGGCGGACACCTCAGGACAGACATTGCCTCCGGATATTGACGGTGACGCCCAAAAGGATTTTTTAACGGCGATGACATTGAAAGATTCTGAAGACTACGAAGGTGCTCTGCAATTATTGGAAGGGTTGCACGATGGTAATGAACAATCCATCACAGTAAATTACGAAATAGGTGTGATACTGGTGAGACTTGAAAGGCATCGCGAGGCAGAAGACTATTGAGCAAAGGCCGTAGGCTTATCTGAGTCTAAGAGGGATCATGAGTATTTTGCTACACTACGTCCAAAAATACTCAATTCGAGAGGGTTTAACTTTTTGGAGACAGATGACTACTTTGATGCCATTTATCAATTAAAAAATGCTTTGGAGCCTAGTCAGGCGAGACCAGAAATAGAAGACGAGCAAAAGGTTTTTATTTACAATAATCTCGGTTTTGCTTACTTGTGGGCAGGTATCTACGATGAAGCCATAAAGTCCTTTCAAAATGCTGTTGACTTTGGTTCTGAAGAAGCTGGTCGAAATATATCAGCTGCCGAGAGCCTGAGAGATTCGATAAAAGATCGCTATCGTTGGAAAATCGTTTTAACGATGCAACGTGAGCCAACTAAGATTTTTGATGCTTCCGAATTTCCACTAGAGCGAGATTTTTTTTGTTAAATTAGATCGAAATAATCTCAAGTCAAGCGAAGTAGAAGTGTTGAGCAGCGAGAGCAGCGCCCTTGAAGAAGATCGATTCTTCTATTTCGTTACATGGGGCTCCCTCACCTACGAGAGAGCATCAGAGGTTCTCGAAGCTCTCAAGGATGACTTTCCAGACGCGTTCATTTTTGATCATCTCGCTTTAGGCTTTGATACCGGAAGAAAAACTCTTGAGCAATTAGAAAAATAAATCTATCAGTTATCATTTCCCAAACATGCCGGAAACGCGTTTGCAACATATCCGGCAAGAGTTGAGCAAGCAGGAGTGAATGCTTTTCCCGCTGGCCTATAAGTAAGAACTCTCCTTCGAAAGAGAGTTCCCGCGATAAGGATTGTTAACGCTTTATCGCCGGACACCGGTTCAGGTCAAGGTGAAATCGCCATAGTCGGACCACCACACCCCATCGATTTCATGGAAATTTTATCCATTGCGACCTTCAATTCCAAAAACCGCATTGATTTATCGAGCCCTTCCTGCTTTAGAATCGATTTAAAATGCTCTTTGGCCACAACGCCACCAGCAATTCCGTTGAGCTTGAACAAACATTCGAGGGTAATCAAAGCCCCCAATGACCAACGATAGGGATCCATTTTACTGCCGCTGGACCAAAGCGAAAGATGGTATCTGCATTGCCAGCAGACAAGTCATTTTTAAGATGAAAATTGCTTTCGCTTGGGTCATATAGACCAATGGTATCTTTTCCATTGCCATTCCAATCCCCTGCTATGGGAATCCATTCGACATTTTGAGGACCAAATGCGAATCTAATATCGGCTATACCCGGTTCAAGTGCATTCCTAAGGTAAAACTCTCTGTCTTTTTGGTTATAAAGGCCAATAGTATCCTTACCATCTCCATTCCAGTCCCCAGCAATTGGCAACCAACCTGCGTCTGCAGGGCATCGGCGCGGTGCAAACCGCGGCGCCGGCCAGC
>CAZBDM010000541.1:1272-3594 GCA_964490675.1 uncultured Oligoflexales bacterium | reverse complement strand
GTACTGTATTTACTAGGCTCCGCTCATCACCTAAAAATCAGGAAAAGCATGCCCTGAAACATTCCCTCCACAAACAAACCTAAATAAAAACCAAAGATATCAGATAGATATATTTTTCTGAACCTTTTTTGCAACTTTTTTGAACAGACATAGCAATTATATGTAAAGGTCACTGTTTTCGGGTTTTCTGTTGGAGATAAGAATATGAAATACGTTTTTTTAATGGCGATCGCATTAACGACCACTTTACTTTTTGGATGCCGGACTTCGGCTCCTGAAAATAGCGAGACTCTCGCTACTTCTCAGTTGGGTGATCATGGATATGTAAGCGCTGGGTTTTATGTCATCAATTCCAAAAATATGATTGAAGGAGAGGTCCGAACGTCTAATGAGACTCTTCCCTTTGACAACCCAGCATTGACATTTGCCAATGCGGGCGATGACTATTTTATTACGACACTAGAGAGGGAAGCGGGCGATAAATACGATTCTCTGCCAAGCTTTGCTTTTCTTAAGATTTCTCTTCCCGACGCCTTGGAGATCGCCGGACTTTGGTCATCTACTTCTTTAAAGCAGCCCCCATCAATATCATGTGATACGAGCTTGCTGAAAGTCGACATACCCTTGAGACTTTCTGAGTCAAGCACTGACTCACAAGATCTTTTAAAAGGATGTACTGACAAAGATGGGTTTTACTCTTTTCCAGTCTCGCTAGAGGGAGTTAAGTCAAATAAAATTAATGTTTTCTTGACGAATCATTCAAAGCCAGCAGCTATTTTTGCACTCGCATTAGGAAGCAACAGAGTTATCGACTTCGAGGCGAAAGACGAACCATCAGACGGTGAAGCCGATGCTTTTGCAGCGTTCTCTGAGCAGGTTAGAAAAGGTGCCTTCCTTTACGATGATCGAAATGGCTATGCGCGCCCTTATGCAGAGAGTGGCAATTATCAAAGCGATTACGATAGGAGGAATAGGCAAGAACAAGGTCAGGGATATTGGGCGGAAGGAGGTTACAACGGTGTCACGGGTACCGGCACCTGTTATGTCATTGGTGATGCGAGCTATTGTAATGGCAACAGTTCTGGCCAAGGTTCATATGGTGGTGGATACAACGGAAACTATAAGGGGTTGTTGACATGATTGACGAGACCAATCTGCTTATCTCAGTAAGTGTAACGATGTGTTTAAGCGCTTCAAGGATTGGTCTCGCCTTAAATCTTAAATTGCCAAAGTTTTATTTTGACAAATAATCTTTACTAATGGCCTCATCGACACTTAGACGCTCTTCATTGAGCGCCATCCCATGAAGAATGATGTAAATACGGTGGCGAACAACAATCTTCATGTGCGCATCAAGGTCCCCGTAATACTGCTTGATTTGATCGTCCATGTAGGGTTCGTCAAACTGCTGTTTTATACGCTCCATGAGCTTTGTCCTTGGCAACGGAGGGATCGCTTCTTTAGGTGCATCATCGATCTCTTCTTGTTCTTCCTCCTCCTCTTCTTCCTCGTCTTCCTCTTCGCCTTCTGGCTCAAGTTCGATAAGTTTTTGTTTGGGTTTAACCGCAAACAGTTTGCCAGTGAAGTAGTCGATCGCACCGGTCACAAGACCAAAATAAAGAAAACCGGCGTTCAGATAACCGGTCCAGTGAATCGGATTGCGATGATTGTAGAAAGAAGGCTCGTAGCCCTTTTTTTCTAGCTTAAACCAATGGTGCTGCTTTCCACCGAGATCAAGCTCGCAAGGAGTCTTACAGGCACCTTTGACGCCATTCCATGTGACCTTGGCACCTTGTGGATCAGAGTTTAGTTTAAATTCAGTGTCATCATGGTTGAATAGTGTTGCACAGGAGGAACAACTAAAACAGACGAATAACCACACGGCGATGTTTAGCGAGGTTTGTTTCACGATCGAGTCCTTGCACTTGCTCTACAGGGAGAGGTTTCGTATCAGCGTAAGCTTCAACACGAATCTTATTTTGATCAACACCAATCTTTTCTAATTCTTCCCTCAATACAAGCGCTCGTCCACTGGAAAGTTCCCAGTTTGTCTTAAAGAGAGCACCGCGCATGGGACGTTCGTCGGTATGACCTTCAATAGCGAGTTTATATTTCTTTGAATAGGGCAATAGGACATTTAAGACCTTACTGAGTGGCTCTTGCATTTCAGGTAGGATTTGCGCACTACCGGACGGAAAAACAACCCCCGAGTCAAATGCAAGCTCGAGTCCTTCATCGGTCATTTCTACACGGACGCTTTGTTCAAGCTGCTCCTCTTTGATTTTCTCTTTGATCTTCATCTCTGCCGTAACAAGAGAATCC
>CAZBDM010000541.1:0-1262 GCA_964490675.1 uncultured Oligoflexales bacterium | reverse complement strand
GAGAATCCATTTCTTCATTGTTACTAATGGCGCGAATAATTTGCTCCATGCGACCGGTTTGAATCTTTGACGCCGTAATAAAGAGGGTAAAGAAGATCAGGAGGTTGGTGATCAAGTCGGCGTAGGTAGTTAACCAGTTATCACTGCCCACATGCGACCGACGTCTTCTGCGCATCACTCGCCACCTTCAACAACTGTTTGATTTTCGCTGATCAGGGCAGTTATTGTTTTCTCAATCAAATCAAGCATTTCCAGCCTGTCGTTAAGCTGACTATTGATGCGTGCTGCCATCGGTCCTCCGACAACAGCCCCTAAAGTGACACCATAGAGCGTTGTGAGAAGTGCCATAGCCATAGCGCCACCAATGTTACCCACAGAGCTCGACATGTTTTGAAACATTTGAACAACACCGGTGACCGTACCCAACATGCCAAATGATGGGGCAAGTTTAGCAACAAGCTCCCACCCCTCAATCACCGGTCCGTATGTACGATTGTAATGGGTGCGTAGTTCAGCAAAACGTTCTTCGATTGCGTGCCTTGGTAGCTGCTGAATGAGAGTATCAGCTGCAACCTGGAGATCTTTATCTTTGGCTGTATCAACCATTTTTAAGATCGTTGCTCTTTGCCCCTGTCGCCATGCCTCCCGCATTGTGATGAGACCATCGTGAGTGTCTCTCATTTGACGGCTGAATTCTCTTTTGGCAGGAAATAGTTCACGTAAAGAATGAATCAAACGACCAAGAGCTCTTCGATCGATGGCAACAAGAAGGGAACCTATAACCCCCCCAAAGACGACGATTGCAGCCCTAGAATCTAAAAATCCAAAGTCGCTACTGGTTGAGCGAGAAAGAGCAACGACAGTTGTAATGATAAGGATGATAACGCCTAAAAGGGGGGTTAACATACAAACTCTCCTTGTATCCAGGTAGAGGCTAAACTATAACAGAAACAGGTAAGGTTTATAGAATCTCACCGAAGCGCAATAAAATAATGACACAAAACTAAAAAACCTTAAAAGGTTTTTTTTATTAAGAACAGGACATGCAAAGGATCTTACTGAGAGATAAATCAAAGGTAAGCTTGATCTCTTTGATCACGTTCTTTCATGTATCCTGCGCTACTGTTAAATACCCAGATCCGACTTGGTCAAGACCAGTCGTCCTTACCCTCGCTGATGACCCTCTTAAAAACATCTCTATTAACTTCGAATGTTACAAAGATAGCGGTAAAAGTTTAACGCCACAAAACTCGAGAGCCTGC
>CAZBDM010000540.1:0-3595 GCA_964490675.1 uncultured Oligoflexales bacterium | reverse complement strand
ATCGAATCGGCCTGCTCATTGACCTTATGTAAACTGCGTCGGTCGATCTTGTGACGCCTTGCACTTAGATGTTTTTCTCAATCTCCCTTGAGAAATGCATGCGGTGCATATCTTCATAAAAAATTCGAAAAAATCAGAACAGAATTAAAACACTTATTGCCATGTTTTTATTAATACGTGTCCGACGACAAGATACTCCCTTAAGATGATATCTGCCTTCACATCGCACCAAAAACGATAGACTTGAGATTTGTCTAAAGCTTCAAGTTCTCCTCTTACCCAATTGCTGCAAGCTTCTATCGATTGTTTTTGTTGTTGCTTGTCTTTGGCACCTGGAAACTCTTTTTTGATATGGGGAATGTTGAGATACTCTGGCATCTCATCGACGTTAAAGACCGGTATCTCTGCGGACGAGGCAAACAAATATGTGGTCGGAAAAAATAGTAAACTCGCAGCAAGAGTTAGCGAGGCTTTTGTCATCCTTGTCTCCGTTTTTCTCAGTGTTTTATTCAATATTGACAGAAAAAAGACAACCAGAGAAGAGTAACTTTGCGTCTCCGGGTTTGGAGGTCTGTCACTAGTCTAAAAGACCCATTTGTTTCCAAACATCTTCGATACATGACGGCGTATCAAGGGAAAGAGTCGAGGTCAGCCGGGTAAAGCGTTGCCAAGTAAACTCTTCACCAGGGTTTTGTCTAATAAAAGCTTCCGTCACTCCCGCTTCTCCGGGGTGAACAAGTATATTAATCGGAGGATTTGCAACGCCCTCGGCATTTGCTTGCAGAGCTCGTTGCAGTTGCACACCGACAAAGTGGTGGCCGCCTCTAACAAGAAGGAGTTTTGAAAGGCTTGGATGTGAAGCAAGATATTCTATCAGAGTACTATATTCCCAAGTCTGACCTTTGGTGATCAAATAGTCGAGATCACCCAAGTGATCGGGATTAAACATCATTGGCACCACTCCCACCACTGTGAATCCGGACAGGTGAGCTAACTCCATCCACATGCCTTCGTAGCGCGATCCGATACCGCTGGTAAAGATGATATGTTCAAATGGATTGAGCATGTTCAGCTGGGCTCTGATCTCACTCTCTAACTCATCATCAGATAATGAAAGACGACTATCAAGAGATGCTCCTAGTACAACAACAGGTATCTTGTCTTGGACGGAAGCCGGTAACATCGACACGTCAGTGAAGACTCTATCTGGCATGTATTGTCTCAAATACTTGTGAAGAACCTGCATATAGGCTTGCTCATCAAAGCTTCCCTGAAAGTGAGGAACTTGCGGCTCACCATAAACCGAGATGAGGTCTTGCAGTTCGCTGGGGCTGACTCTCAAATACTGTTTTTTATGCTCTTCGTGATACCTAAACAGAAGGAATTTGGTGTCACCATTTTCAACGAAAACACCTTGTATCAAATAGTTAAACTCCCCTGGAAAACGAAGCCCGACATAACCAGGGTTGTCAATATCGTAAACCATATCTATGTCCGCGGCACCGTAGCGAACGATTCTTTTCTCGGAGTCGATTTCCACATAGTATGACTTAGGGTCTAGCGCATAAGAGCCATCTGCGATGAGCAGCGGTACGATACCCTGCAGAATAATGGGATAGTCTCCTGTCGTGTCATGTCCTTTTACATTTAAGACGACCCCTTGGCGTGCCTGTTCCTTTAAGATTTTCAGTTCGAAATTAAATAAGTTACCAAAATGATCACGTGGGCGACTGGTATAAGATGTACTCGCACGGTTAGGCATGCTGGCGCGTAGAATGCGGCTATAAGTGGAATCTCCCATTCGGTCTAAATTGAAATGACTGAGCTCGTGGCGTCTTAGCATATCCAATTGCTCAAGGTAGTAGAGGTTATAACTTGTGACCCAGGTCTCAATGTCGATATTGCCATTTTGATCGCGAATATAACAACAGTGTTGGCTGACTGATCCTGGCATCAAGCCAAAATTGACTGACGTCAAGCCGCTATGGAAGAAAAACAGACCATCTTCGAAAGACAGTGGACGCTGTCTTTTCAAATAGTCGAGGTATCCGTCTTGGCGTTGTGGATCCAGCCATTCGATGATTTGTCGTAAGAGTGTTTCATCGCTAATATCCTGACCTCTTGATAGGCGCTTTAATTCAGCCAGCCATTTTTCAAGATAGTTCGGGATGCCTTCACCGCGAAACCACAAATCGAGCGAACTACGAAAACTTGTGAGGTTTTCGATACGCACAGAAAAGTACCCGTTTTCAATGAGATAGACGAGAAGTTGCAGGTGAAAAAGATCTTTGTTGCCAGGTATGACGAGCCTGAATCCGTTGCCTGCTAGACTTTGAGTGATTGTCACCAAAGATAGAGAATCATAGCCTAGAGGGCCGATGCTATCACCTAAATTGACAAGAGCAAGGCCTCCGGGGCTTACCTCTGCCAAGTGATCTCTTACTTGAGAGACGCTTACCGCTTCGTCGTTCAAGTAAAACTGCACTTTTAGATTGTTATTTAATCGGGAGATTTCTCCTTTGTTAAGGGGAGCATCTTCACTTTCGTAGTAAACAAAGTAAGAGATTCCATAACGACTAAGGAGTCCATTAATAGCAGCAAGTCGCCCCTCGCTATCGGAGACCACCGCATATTTCTTGGCCTCCACCCTATAAGGAAGCAACAGCAAAAATGCCATAAGCAGGATTATCTTTGACATCGCTTGAGCCTTTCATAAAGGGCATTAAGATCTTGGACCTTCATCTTTCGCAGCTTCGACAAAACTTTTTGCTGGTCTTGACCTTTGGTTAAAAAAGCAAGATAGGGTTTCACTTGCAGGTAAGCGTTATACCACTCAAGGCTGCGGCCTTTTCTTCTGACGTTTAAGTCGATGTATCGATAAAGCCCCCCGTAGTCTTCTCTCGAGCGATTAAGAGTAAGAGTTTCAGCGACGGATTGAGAGGTTTCTTGAGAGTAAGTTCGGCCGGTTCCGGTAAAGTTACGATTGAGGCCCATAGCTTCGAGAAGAAGAAGTCTTACCGGACCAAGCCTTTCATCTTTTAGTGCTGCTTCGTAAGCAGCCACTGGGTTATTGTCAAACTCCGGTCTTGCGTAATGCTCGACTAGTGCCTGTTGAACGGCTGGATTAAGCGCTAAAGCAAGATCTTCCGAGTGGCTCCAAACGCTGTCACCATTGTAATATTCTGCCAGTCTTGCGAAGACATTTTGCCATGTGGCGAGACCAAGGGGTTCAGGGTCTTTAAAGATAATCAGACGCAGCTCCATTTGACCATTCAGAAGATTATCTATTTCAACGTTTGGATAGCCTATGACTTCGAGCATGCGCCGTGGATCGTTACGATGCACGTGATAGAGGGGTAGGGCATCTGCAGATGCTGCAAAAACGACAGGTCTTGCCCCATGGCTTTCATAAGGAGTAAGCATATGAAAGTCCTTAGCTTCTTCAAAGCCAAAAACAACTCTGACAACGTAACCTGGAGGCAGTTTCGGAAGGGGTAATGAGGGGGTCTTCTTCCAACGTGACACAAGTTTGTCGAGTTGTTTTTGTTCCTCAAGCATCACAGAGGGGGGATGTGAGGGGGCAGATGTAATGACA
>CAZBDM010000539.1:0-3613 GCA_964490675.1 uncultured Oligoflexales bacterium | reverse complement strand
CGATGATTCCTATTGTTTCCTTGCTGACGGTTTCGTCTTTACCGGCGATACTCTTCTTATTCGTGGCTGCGGACGCACTGATTTTCAAAACGGTGACCCATCTGATGCCTACGATAGTATTACCAAAAAGCTCTTCACCTTGCCCGACGATACCCTTGTTTTTCCAGGCCATGATTATAAGGGAGAAACTCTCAGCAGGATCGGCTGGGAAAAGACTGAAAATCCTCGCCTCGCAGGTAAATCTAAACAAGAGTTTGTTGACATTATGAATAACCTCAACTTGTCGAACCCAAAGATGATGGATGTGGCAGTACCGGCAAACCAGGCCTTGGGAAGTGACGTGAAGGATCTCACTTCAGAAGACGAAGCCATGGACGTCGAACATGCAGTTGCTTACGTCTGGTCTGAATCACCGATGATCATCGATCTCAGAGAAGATTACGAAGTTACTAAAACGGGTAAGATCGAAGGTGCGATGGTCATTTCCTACAGGAAACTCGCGCAGATCATCGACGATGAAAGTCATCCGCTTGTCAAGGCTGTTCAAGATGGACGTCCCATCTTTCTTTATTGTGCATACGGGGAACGTTCTGGCCTTGGTGTCCAAATGCTCAAAGAGAAAGGTGTTAAAAAAATTGTTCACCTTACTGGTGGCATCGCTGCCTGGTTGCTTGATGGTCAAGCCGTTTCGAAGGTTTGATAAGCAAAGACATTTTCTTCGATTAATGAGGCTCCCCATGAGAGGGCTCAAAGACGATGAGGCGGGAGATCTTAGCAGGTCCGACCGTCTCTTTTTTTTCAGCCGCAATGATAAATGATTTTTTGTTTGTGCCATATTGATCATCATGACGATCTGGCAGCGACCCCTTATTTTAGAGAATGTAAATAGCCGTTGCGCTTGTCAAAGACATGGTATCGGAGTGCTTTTTTAGAGGTCGTTGAGAAGCGCTCTTGCAAGCATTTGCTGAGCTAGGGCTTAGAGAGAAGTACAATTGGTCATGCTCTTTGTTTGAGCACATTGAAATCCTTCGAGAGATTTTACGTGTCTCCTCGGTCATTCCAAAGTACAATTGTCGTAATAGAACATATTCAGCAGAGTAAATCAATTATTGAACGAGTAAGGCGAGTCTATGAGAAGATTGGAGTGTGCTCTTTGCGGTCGAGTCTATGTAGAGCCAAAAGATTATCTTAAGGGAACGTCGCGGTTTCGTGTTTCTGAAGACGAAAGCCTTTACTTTGAGTGCTCCTGTAAGACCTGTCTTGTCTTGGCAAAGGGTGAGTATGAGTGGTATTCACCGACCGATAAGATGTCTAAAGAAGCCGCTTCTGTTTTCACTGAAATCACAGAAATCGGTGAATTACCGGCGATTCCGAGCAGCGTGGCAAAGCTGCAGGCGATTATTTCCAACGAGAACTCCTCGTCGAAAGAAATTGAAGCAGCCCTTAAGGGGTTACCCAATCTAGCTATCGAAGTTGTCAAAGCTGCCAATAACATGAAATCGTCATCTGGACAGGAAATTACCACTATTCAGCATGCTGTGTCCTTCGTCGGGCGTCAGACAGTATCGGATCTGATCGTTGCTTCAACGATCAAAGAGTTTAAATTTAAAACAAAAAGCTTCAACCAAGGAAAATTTTGGTTCGAGTCGGTGGTGTGTGGACGAATCGCTGAGACAATCGTTAACAAGTTTAAACCAGCAGGTGTCTCTTCAGAAGCGAGCTATCTTGCTGCAAGTCTTCTAAATATTGGAAAAGTTGTCGGAGCGATTTGCTTTGCTGAGAAGACAGATACAGTCCAGGATATTGTCGCTAATCCTAAGACTATGTGTGCCTGGGACAAGGCCGAAAAGAAGGTGGATGCCATTTCCCACGATACGCTTGGAGAAGTAGCGGCTGCACTCTGGGGGTTTCCGGAATATGTTATTCATTGCATATCTAATCATCATAAGATGCCTGATGAAGTAAGAGGGTCATCTGACAGTGATGACATTGAATTCTTCGATGATGACGAGGACTCTGGCCTAGAAGAAGAAGGCGGTCCTGACCTTCAGAAGGTAACCGCTCTTGCCAACCAATTTACACACTGGATCATGCTGCAACCTGAGCGGATGAATGAAAAGTTATTCTATGCTTACGCAAAAGAGTTCGGCTTATCACAGAATCAAACAGAAGCTTTTGGAGAGCAGATTATTGCGATCAAAGAAGAAGTCTCTAAGCAATTCTAGAGGTCAGGTTTTACGAAAGAGATCGATGATTTTACCGTAAGCCGATTTTTCGTAGATATTATCCCAAGATATTTTTGCTGGGCTGCCTTGATAAGCAAGGCGCTTGATCGCTGCCGAGCGAATTTTAACTCTATCTGAATCGGGGGGATTGGTTTCAGCTTTTTCAATTTCTTCGTCACTATGAATATTTAAGATGATACCACTTTCTTGAAGAGTGACGAAAGGGCCTTCATTGAGATCATGATAGGAAAGATCGATCGTTTTTCTTTGGTCGTGAGATAGATTCTTACCACTGGTTTCGATAAGGTATTTTTTTGTCACCCAGTCACTTCGGCCGATCAGTCCTTCTCTGTCAAACTCAACGAAATCAAGATACTCTTGCCAAAGATCGACAATCCTTTTGTCTTCGAGAGCAGTCCGTGGACGATTTTTCATCCATTCTTTGATCTGTTGCAGATAGAACTTCTGAAGACTTAACATACTTTGATCAATACCGTCGCCATCTTTGATGGTGACTTTTAGAGAGGGGTCTTTCGCAAATATTTTTAAGGCTTTTAGCGGCTCTTTGAACGTTGGTGACTGTCTAATAAAACCATCTTCAATGGCTTCAAGAACAAGTTTTGTCGTTCCTATTTTTAGATACTCACTTACCGGACAACGATTGGCATCAGAATAGCTGATTTGTAGCCTCTGTTGCTCTTGAAAGAGTTTTCTCAGACGACCGAAGTTTAGAGTCAAACATTCAGTAACGGCTTGGTTGTAGTCTTTGGCGAGATTGCCGGAATCAAACATCGGTTTATGAAAGACCCTCACCGAATAGCGCATCATAGCGTTAATCGCATCGGCACGTTCTGAGATAATAAAGGTATCATTGTCGATTAAGCTTCCGCTGCCACTGATCACCGGTCTTGAAATCAAGAAAGAAGTGAGATGTTGACGATGTTGCTTAAAAGCGAAAAGCCGGTAAACGATCATCAATGGATGAAATAGGATGAGAGTGAGCGGAAACGAAATGACGTGGCCAATAAGAACGAGATGCTTGAAAGCGAGATCTTCGCTGAAAACTGCGAGGAACTGCTCTTCTCTTTTCTTTAACGAAGTATGACTCAGGCCATTGGTCTCTTTTAAAAACCTCGAAATAGTCACCTGAGAGACAAGGCTGGAAATTTTGAAAAAAAGAAAAGCTAGAAAGACGATAGAAAAATAGAAGATACCGACAAAAAGCGCAATCAATTGACTGAAGAGTAGAATGACACTTACAGAAAGAACCAGTGGGAATAGTAAGGCTAGTAAAAGTCGAAATAGCTTTAAACGCCATCCGCGAGCAATATCAACTTCGTAGTTCTCTTGGCAACCGTATGTTTTTCCGTCAGTGTCGCGAGAGTTTT
>CAZBDM010000538.1:0-3618 GCA_964490675.1 uncultured Oligoflexales bacterium | reverse complement strand
GGCTGATGCCCTGCCTAACCTTGTTGGTGGTAGCGCAGACTTAGAGCCGTCTAACATGACCGGTGCCTTCGCAGATAAGGTCGGTGATTTTGATCGAGAAAACCGCGTCGGTCGCAACTTCGCGTTCGGTGTCAGAGAATTCCCGATGTCAGCTATAGCGAACGGAATTGCTCTTCACGGCGGACTGATTCCTTTTGACGCTACTTTTTTGACATTTTCCGATTACTCCAGGGCAGCCCTAAGACTGGGAAGTCTACAGCGCGTTAGAGTGATCCACGAATTCACTCATGACTCTTTTTACCTCGGGGAAGATGGGCCGACTCACCAACCGATCGAGCATGTCATGTCTCTGAGAACGATGCCGCAGATGTACGTCATGCGTCCGGCTGATGCTCTTGAAACAGAAGTGATGATGCGCAAAGCCATCGAGATGGACCTACCAAGCTGCGTCTGCCTTACCCGTCAGAAGCTTCCCCTTCTGGCTAACGGTAGAGCAGCGGTGGCAGAAGCTGTCAAAGGCGCATGGATTGTGCGTGACTGTGACAGCCCGGAGACAATCATATTTGCAACTGGTAGCGAAGTTCTTCTAGCATTGAAAGTAGCTGATACACTTAAGGAGCAAAAGATCCGCGTGGTTTCGATGCCTTGTTGGGAGCTCTTTGAAGAGCAGGAACAGGCTTACAAAGATAAAATCCTTGACTGGAACTGCACAAGAAGAGTGTCCATCGAAGCGGGGGTTACCCTTGGTTGGCAAAAGTATGTTGGTGCAAAAGGATTGACCATCGGCATTGATCACTTCGGAGTCAGTGGGCCGGCTCATGAATTAGAGAAAGAGTTTGGCTTTACAGTTGAGGCTGTTTGTCAAAGAATGAATGAACACAGTTTTTAATATTTATACTCTGTGTAACCGTTATCAAGAGGTTCATTTCTAAAGTCATACGATAGGAGGGTCAAGGATGTCCCTGAAGGTAAGAAGAGCAACGGTTTTGGGTGCCGGGGTGATGGGCGCACAAATCGCCGCCCATCTCGCAGCGGCTGGAGTGCGGGTTCACCTGCTGGATCTTGAATCGGATGAGCCGGTTAAAGATCCCAAATTGGCAAAAATCGTAGGTAAGGCGGTACGTAACCAAAGAGCCATCCTGGCCATGGCACAGATGACCAAGCTCAAGCCATCGCCACTGATGTCAGAAAAAGTTCTCGCTAACATTATCCCAGGTAACTTTGCTGATGACATGTCGGTTGTTGCTGATGCCGATTGGGTCATCGAGGCCGTTGTTGAACGACTCGATATTAAAAAGAAGATCCATCTATCTGTTTCTGAATACGTCCGTGCGGGTGTTCCTGTTTGCACAAATACATCGGGTATTCCCCTGCAAGCAATCGTTGATGAGCTACCGGAAAACTATGTAAAAAGCTTCTTCGGCACTCATTTTTTCAACCCACCGCGCTACATGCACCTTCTCGAAGTTATTCCTCACAGTGAAACAGATCCAGAGCTCATGCAAAACGTCGCACATTGGATCAATGAGAGACTTGGTAAAGGAATTGTCTGGGCTTACGATACGGTAAACTTTATCGCCAATCGTGTCGGAGTCTTTACTATTCAGGCAACCATGCAACACATGGGAGAGCTTGGGCTCAATATCGAAACCGTTGATGCTTTAACGGGTAAGTTGATGGGCCGTCCTGCTTCTGGAACATTCCGTACGGCCGATGTCGTTGGTCTCGATACCTACGCACACGTTTCAAAAAATGTCTATGACCGCGCTGAAAACGATCCCTATAGAGATTACTTCATGCCACCCGACTGGCTCATGGGCCTGATCGAAGCGGGTAGCCTTGGCCAGAAATCAGGGGGTAAAGGCTGCTATCAGAAGACCAAAGACGCTCAAGGAAAACGTCAGATCCTTGCTTACCGCCCACAAACGAAAACCTACGAAGCTCAAGAAGTCGCGCAATTTCCCTGGCAAGCTCAGGCTGCGAAAGAAAGAGATACGATTAAGCGCATCCAAATCATCCTTGAAAATAACGACGCTGGAGCGGAACTTGTATGGAGGATTATCAGAGACACCATTAGTTACTCGGCTCTGCTCGTCAAAGAGATTGCCGGCAGTAACTTAAAATCTGTCGATGATGCCATCAGATGGGGCTTTAACTGGGAGTGGGGTCCCTTTGAACTATGGCAGGCATTGGGCTACGACAACGTTCTTGAACGTATGCAAAAAGATGGTGTCAAGCTTCCCCATTGGGCAAAGCCAGGTGTCGCTCTTTATAAACCTGCTGCTGCAAGTAAGGAATGGTTTACGAGTGGCCTTGAACAACGGTTTAATCCTGAGAGCGGTAGTTATGAAAAGGTCGAAAAGCCAGCACATGCCATGTATCTTCCAAAGACTGCGGGCAGCAGTGACCCTCGTATCATCGAGGCGAATAACGGCGCAAGCCTTCTTGATATCGGTGATGGCATCGCACTTCTCAACTTCCATACCAAGATGAATGCCATCGATCTTGAAGTCCTAGAGATGGTTCAAAAATCGGTTGCGATTGTTAGCGAAAGGTTTGAAGGTCTTGTCATTGCTAACGAAGGCCCTGCCTTTTCTGCTGGCGCAAACCTTAAATACCTCCTCGATCTTATCAATAAAAACGATTGGAACGGCGTTGATCACATGATCAGACAGTTCCAAGGTAGTCTGCAACTTCTCAAGTATGCTCCTTTCCCTTCCGTTGCCTGTCCTTTTGGGATGACGCTTGGCGGAGGTTGTGAAGTTGCATTACATGCTTCCCATCGCATGGTGTCCGCTGAGACTTATGCCGGTCTCGTCGAAGTCGGTGTTGGTCTACTACCAGCCGGTGGCGGTACCAAAGAGCTCGCTCTCAGAGCGTATGACTTTGCCGGGCACGGAGAAAACGCTGATCCACTGCCATTCATGCAGCGTATGTTCCTGCTGATAGGAATGGGAAAAGTGTCGACCTCGGGGCAAGAAGCTATCGAAATGGATCTGTTTCCGCAGACTTCAACCGTTTCTTTATCGAAAGAACACCTCATCCAAAGAGCCAAAGGACAGGCCTTCCAAATGGCTAGGCTAGGCTATGTTCCTCCTGCTCCTCGTAATGATGTCAAAGTCATGGGGGATCCTGGTGTGCAGACCTTCCGTATGATTCTTTACAGCATGCTACAAGGCCGCAATATTTCTGAGTACGATGCCTTTATAGGTCAGAAGATCGCAATGGTCTTATGCGGCGGAGAAGTCGATGCAGGAACCGCTGTTTCTGAAGAACACTTCCTCAACTTAGAGCGCACCCTCTTTGTCGAGCTTTGTCAGCAGCAAAAGACGAAAGAACGTATCGAACACATGCTCAAAACAGGTAAACCACTGCGTAACTAAACGAAAGGATGAGATCAATGAAAACTGCATATATCGTTTCTCCATTAAGATCCGCGGTTGGTAAAGCCTTTCGTGGAAGCCTCGCTCATAAGCGGCCCGATGATTTATGTGCCGATGTTATAAAAGGCGTTCTTAAAGATGCCGGTGATTTTGACAAAAACCTCATCGAAGATGTCATCGTCGGATGTGCGATGCCCGAAGCTGAACAAGGCATTAACGTTGCTCGTGTCGCTGC
>CAZBDM010000537.1:0-3646 GCA_964490675.1 uncultured Oligoflexales bacterium | reverse complement strand
TTATATTGATAGGTTAACCATTCAACCCCACGGTAGGTCGCATGAAGCCTCTGGTTTTGCTCTACGTTCCAGGGGTGGTGACCTATAGACTTAGTGTCTGGATCTATATCTTGCTGGTAGCTTTTAATTATCACTTTTTTAATTGAGAGCGGCAGTAGCCAATCTGTCATACGATCTTCAATCGTTAGTATGCTTCTAATCTGCTGGTTGGAAAGTTCCGGGCAGTTGACTTGCAGTCTTTCGAAGAGCTCATCGTAAAGATGCTCTATTGATGTGGGAAGGTGTTTAAAAAGATCTCGCTCTTGCCTTAATTTTTCAAAACACTCTACAGTTGCACTATCAGAGAAATACGTGTCTCCGATATATTCAATAAAAGGATAACGCTGGTTTGCCGCTTTGATCGCTCGTCCTGATCTAGCGATATAAGAGATTTCGAATGGAGAAATGATATTGAAGATATCCCATATCGTTCTCTCAAATAACTCTTCTTCTGCCAATAATATTATATCTATTTGTTCCAGGAAATAGTCGTCTCTAGAAAGACGAACAAGAAATTCCTTCAGCCAACTAGACTCGAAAAAAAGAAAGCGATCAGTGATCGATTGAGGAACATGTGTGATCATTCTTTCAATAGTTGATGATTGGACATCATGAGATAATTGCTTGAATCCACTCCATAGGCCAAAAAGAAAGAGTCTAACATAACGTGGCTTCAACCAGGCTATAACTCTTGTTGTCAGCCAGCGAAACTTTTCTGTTCCTCCTATTTCAATGCCCAGGGATGAACAATGTAAGCCATATGATTTGTGAATAAATTCAAGATGTTGTGCTAAGGTGGCAACGGGTTCGATTGATTGTCTAGTGACTGTTTTTTTGTCATTAAGAAGATCCCAAAGTTTGGCCTCGGTATCGTAGCGATCAAGGTAGGTGGCTTGCCGCCACAGCCCAGAAAGATCTTGTTCCATTGCTATTTTCTGTGGTGACTCCTCTAGAGCAATATAGCAATTGTATAGATCTTGATAGAGCGAACGCCCATAAGATCTAAGCTCCTCTTGAAGCATGAGGGCAAAGCGTTCAGGGTCATCTCTTGGGACTTGCTCCCAAGAGATTGACCCATTATCTTTTGCCTGAAGGGAATCCCAGGTTATGAGTAACCCGACAATGAGAAATAACTTTGCCATGCTGTTCTCAAATAGGTTGTGAGGTTAAGTTACTGCATTTGATCTAAAAGCCACTCAATTTTTCCGGTTTTTAAACGCCCTCTTCTTTCAGGGTTACCCCATGATGGAGCTGTGGTGGCGTCGACCTCTGACTTAATATCGAAAAGAAGGTCGGTCGATATGATGCGGGCATCGCCATCATTTCCGTATGTATCGATTAGTGTCGCGCGCGCTTTTTCCATCTTTAAATAGAGCCAAAGTCTAGCTTCATCGAGTTTTTCTTCGGCGTCTGCTAATTCGGGAGAGGTTTGGACCTGATCCGGAAGCATAGCAAAAACAGCATCAAGGAGCTTGAAGCTATAAAGAAGTTCACGGTTTGCTGAGTCGTTAGTGTACTTACTTAGGCGTGCTTCTTCGTCAGGAGGAATGTATCCTTCGCGAGGGCGAGGAGGAAAAGCAATGACTGTTTTTTGAGTATAAGTTCCATTGCCACTGGATACATTAAAAGACTGTGTGTCTTTTATTTCGCTGACAATAACTGCGACGATATCTTTTCTAGCGACTGGATCGTTTTTAATCCTTCTAAGGTCAAGATTGCTGTGCGGTCCTATTTTTTCACCGGACTCAAGTTGGAATCCGTCGTTATCCCAGTCGATCATGACGATTTTAATTTTAAACTTTGTTGAAGAAGTGAAGGTTCGTCTGTCGGTTGTGATGAGAATTTTTTTGCGACCGTCGATTTCAACGCCGTATGACGTACCATCGCAATCAAAAGGACAGACGAACTCGCGATTTGCCGTTGCGCGGTAAGTAAAATCGTCAAGAAAATGAAGTGTCACATCGGAGTCTACACGATTGAAAAAGAAATTTGCTGCTAATTCAGATACGGATCTGGACGTGCGAGAAGTGATTAACTTCTCATCTTGGCAGCCTTCCATATCAAAGTAATCTGCTTTAAGAAAAGTCGCAACAAAGTCGTTATTAAGACGCCAATTGTCGGAGTGGCACCAGGTGGTCGCACTACGAAGATTTTCTTGTTGTGGTCTGCTTTTAAACCAGTTGGAGACCTGTCCTGCAAGCATTAAATCTTCTACTACGGTAAGGCCAAATTGACTTTCCTTGTCGGTATCTCCCCATGAAGGTCTTCCTCCATCATCGACATGGTAATAAAAAGAATGGGGATTTCGATTTGAGTAAGCCGCCGCTTTCGATTCGACATGGCCAATACTAGACATGTCTTCACCAAATAGTTTGGTCAAACTTGGTCTTCTTTGAACAGTGGAGACCTCAGCACCATCAAAACCTAAACGAGAGGTATTGATTTGATCGGAAATCACAGCGAAAGAAGGATTGCTCATCGACTTGATGTCAACGAAGCGAAACGTACCATTGTACCTTCGCTCAACTTTGTAAAGATCGGAGTGGCGACCAGCTGTCATCACTCTATCTTGCTCATCAGGGACAACGAATTGCGCTGTGTAGTCTTTGGTTACGGCGCAACTGCCACCGTTGCTGTCGCAAGGAAAGTTTGACTTGGTGGTGGTTCCCACAAAACGGAACACCTGCCAAGGATCTTCCTTATCAAGAAGGTGTCTGGGAGCAAAAGGGCCAAATGATCCTGTGTCTGTTATTGTTTCGGCTGGTGAAAGAGAGTTAAGACAAAGAAAAAGTACAAGTAACAGCATTATGTTTTTAGGTTTATTAATCGGATTTAAAAACTGCATCGGTTTGCCTCATTTGTTTAAAGGTCGTCGAAATAGTCTTCTGCTATTGGCGCGGTTTCTGGCTTTAACTCTCGCGTTGGCAGAGGTTCTGGTGGATTGTCGCCAATTTCTTGCCCTTCAAAAGCAGGTAAGACTCCGAGCTCGTTCATAAGAATCGAAGTTTTTCTAATCGCTGTAGTAGAGTCTTCTTCTGTGTTGGCATCGATAAGACTGTCAAAATCCGAAGCTAACTCAGGGTTGCCGCCAGCGTGACGGTAACGTTCGATAATCTGAATAAAGTCCTGAAATTCTTCTCCAGCATCAAGCTCTGGAGAGGTCTGAGTAATGTCAGGCATTGCAGCGAAAACACGATCGAGAAAGTTCATCATCTGGTACATACCTTTTTTCTCACCGCGGATTTTTGGTGGAAAGAGGATGTAGTAATGTAACGTATAGTTTGTAAAGCGTGTACATTGGTCGGCAAACTGCTTACGTCCCTCATTTGAATTGGGAAAATGAACTTCGGGGTTATTAGGATATGCGTAATCGTAGTAAGGTGATCCTACGTGGGGATCTTTGAGAGCACGAGGACAGACTGATCCGTCCAAGTCTTTTGCCCATACTTCATCGACTTTTTCGTGTAGCAGAAGTGCGTATGCTTTGTCTCCATTTACGTCTTTATTCCATTCGTCGTAATTGGGGTTTCCGCCTGTCAAGCCACCTTGGAAGCCTTGAAATTTATCTTTGAAGTCCCAGTTAACTGTGACGATTTTTGCTTTCGGA
>CAZBDM010000536.1:0-3662 GCA_964490675.1 uncultured Oligoflexales bacterium | reverse complement strand
GCATCGCTGCCAGTTCATCATCGGTCAACTTAGCATAGATTTCTATAAGAGTACCATCGGGATCTTTTAACCACATTTCATGAAGCGGTGTTCCCCGCCAAGTTGTTCTTGGTGGCTTTTCAATATGAAAACCATTCTCTTGAGCTGACAAGTAGAACTCGATAACCTTCTCTTTGCTTTGCACACCCATACCCAGATGGTAAAGAGTATCATGATGAAGGTCTTTGCCATCTGATACGAGCAGAACAAAATTAAACTTTGTATCGAGGCGATGAAAGATCACATAACGATGAGTCCACTCTTTTGGCTCTACGCCGAGCAACCAAGTATAAAAAGCCGCCGAAGCTGCAAGATTGTGAACACGAATACTTCCATGAAACTCTTCACTGATTGGCCGAGATTTGATACGAATCACAGCCTTTAAGATACCTATACGATCAGCGAGCTTCTTTCTGACATCATCTCCGCTATCATTTGGTCCTAAGACAGAAAAAAGAAGATCCCAGTTATAAAAGGTTTTGCCCTTGCTTGTCAGTTGCTTGGTCGCTTCTTTTGAAAATGAAATGGTCTTACACGACTCAGATAAATCATCAATGCGACAAAATGTGACATGCAAATCACTGCGACTAAATTCTTCAGATATCAGTTGACGCCACTGTTCGTCTAATTCTCCTACAGCTGCAAACATGACGGTTTCAATTCCTCATCTTTCCGGCGTTAATGCGGTGGCAAGAGTAACACAGATATTTTTATTTTTAAATCTCTGGCTTGCATACTAGAATATGATTATCAATCTAGATCACAGCATACCAAGGACAAGAAATGACTTTAATGGCGCACTCAATAGAAATCAGTTTTTCTAGGTCAAGCCAAAGGGGTCGATCTGTTCTTGACTACAGCCGATTATCGCTTTTCGGATGCATTCAATATTACCTGGAGGAGGCAGCGAAGTTTACGTGGGGGTAAGTGAGCAGCGCAGCCACAACGCTAACGCCGCCGATCAGTGTTTTCCAGATGAGACCTAATTCAATTCATTTGCTAGCTTAATAGCTTTATTCATATCAGGAAGAGTAGTAGCCTCGGGCACAAGCTGCATGTGTCTAACCTTTCCTTTTGAATCAAGAACAATAACACCACGAGCTAAAAGCTCACGTTCTTTCATCATCAAACCGAAGCTGCGTCCAAATGTTCCTTTCTTGTAATCGGAATAGTAGGAGATATTGGTTAGCTTAGCTTCTTTAGCAAATCGCTTCTGCGCCATTGGTAAATCACGACTGATCGTCATCAACTTAACGGTGGGTTTAACGATTTTGCTCTCTCCAAGAATATGGTTTTGAGCTTCGCATACTGGTGTGTCTATTGAAGGAACAAGATTAATGATTGTTACTTGGTTAGTGAAATTAAAAGCAAAGCCTGCTTGCTTTGTTTTTGCGACGAAGTCATCTCCCACTTTAAGGGCAATCTTAGCGGGGTAAAGGTCAACAGATTTTCCTTTGACAGTTATTTTACTGCCCGGCGTTACAGACTCCTTAGAGACTGGCATCGATTTTTCATAGTTAGTCGTTGTGCAGGCTGAGAGAGCAACAAAACAAACAAGTGCAATAATTGTTTTCATAGGGGTCTCCGAAGGTTAATGGAAGTAGGCTCTCTTATTTTAAGGGAATAGAGGGGAGCGTCAATGAAAATTCAGATTAAGGCGCGAAGATTCTTTGCACGGCAGCTTTGTAGCGAGACCAGATTGGTTTCTCTTTAATGACAAGATCAGCCTTAACTCTTCTAAACCACGTGCACTGTCTCTTTGCATACTGTCTCGTGGCAATGGTGATCGCTTCTTCAAGCTCTGTTTGCGCCAATTCCCCCTTTAAAAAGCTTAAGGCTTGTTTATAACCAATGCTCTGCATAGCCGTTGAATCTTCCGGACACCCTTGGGCAATGAGTCCTTCGACTTCCTTTATAAGGCCTTGCTCGAGCATCAGCTTGCTTCTCGTAGCAATACGCTCATGAAGAAGCTGCCGATCTAAATCAAGAACGATCAAACAAGCAGGTTTATAGTCAGGCTCTTTGGCAAGCATTTGCTCACTGACTGGCTTGCCTGTTAGTGTAATCACCTCAAGGGCGCGGATGAGCCGGTAACGATCATTCTGATGAATCTCTGTCGCTCTTTTGGGGTCTTTATCTTGCAGCGACTGATAAAGCTCGCTGGTGGAATATTTATCTAGGTCTTGCTTAACCTTGTCATCGTGAGGAAGATCATCAAATCCCTCACCCATAAGAGCCCTTAAATAAAATCCCGTTCCACCAACGATAATCGGAAGAAGCCCCCTTGCTGAGACTTCTTTTATAACAGCCCTGGCTTTTTCTTGGTACTGAGCAGCATCGAAGCTTTCGCTGCATTTGAGCTGATCAAAAAGATAATGCGGGACGACCCGCTCACTCTCAGGAGTCTTGGCAGAGCCGATATCAAATCCTTGATAAAGCTGGACCGAATCACAATTGATCAGGGCACCGTTTAAATCCTTGCCCATGTCCATCGCAAAGCTTGTCTTGCCACTGGCAGTAGGACCAACGACAGCAATATAATGAGGGGGGGGCATGGGGCTCACCGATCAAACCATCGTTCAACTTCAGATTTCTTATACCATCTCAACACCCGTCTGCCGTGCGGACAGTTTTCATAGAAGTCTACGGTTTCCGCTTGCTTGAGAAGAAGCTCTAGATCCTCCTCGCTGAGCAGCTCACCAGCTCTTACCGCACTGTGACAGGCAATGGTCGCCAAGACATCTTGCGCAAGATCTTTTGCATCCTGACCGTTACCAATAAAGCTTTGCTTGACGAGAGAACCTATGACTTCGCCTGGATCTCTCTTAGCCAAAAGCACCGGGACGGATTTAAGTTCGACCGTTTGATCGTCTACAACATCAAGATCAAAGCCGATCTCAGCGAACTTGTCACTCTCTTCTCGAATCTTGGCGACTTCTCCAGGAGAAAATTGCAGTAGCTCCGGCACAAGACACTGCTGTTTGCTAGCCAGCAAACTTTTATCTTCACTCAGCCTCTCAAATAAGATGCGCTCATGAAAAGCGTGCTGATCAATGACAAGTAGCTGCTCACCGACCTCAAAGAAGAGATAACACTTAGCGAAACAGCCGATAAAATTTGCCTCACGCCAGTCGATAGGTAAGCGGTCAATCGTCTGAGACGGTGAATCTTCTAAGATCGACGGTTGAGGAGCTCCCATAAAGCTTGTTGGTTGGTCGCTCATGCGAGGTACTTGTGGGCGTGAAGATGAAGACGAAAAAAACGGCTCATGCTTTGACATTGAGATCTCATTTCTTCTTGTCGCATTAAGAGACCTTGCAAAGCTGTTTTCACTTCTTGGTGTCACAGGGCCTGCCGGTGGTGGCAGCCAAGTGGTTGGTACATCAGATTTTGAGCTTTCCGACTGCTGCCGTTGTGGCTCTTTTGGTGGTTGCGCCCAAGCTCCTTTTCTAATCGCTTTTCTAATAGCCAAGGCGATAAGAGTCTGAACTTCATTACCGTATTGAAACCGCACTTCTGTCTTGGCCGGATGAACGTTGACATCAACTAAAGAAGGGTCGCAGCTAAGATGAAGAAGAACCTGCGGATAGCGCCCTTTCAGAAGATGGCTTTGATAACCACGC
>CAZBDM010000535.1:0-3664 GCA_964490675.1 uncultured Oligoflexales bacterium | reverse complement strand
TGCAGGTGTTTTTTTATGAGAAATCCGGGATAGTGCTCCAAAAGCACAGACTCTTTTTACCTATCTGGCTGGCAGTGCAGAGCAACTTTCAAAACTTGCCGGTCAGACTTTTGCCTCATTATTCTCAGGCGGAAAGTCACAAATAGATTCGCCAGAGTGGATGTTTAAAGCTTTCGTCTATGCCTCAACAACTCATATCGAAGATCCAGCTCTCCTTGATAAGATCGATAGCTATTTTGAAGGCTGTCTTGCTCCTGTCTTAGGAGACATTCATCCTCTGGATCTTTGGTTGAGGAAGGAAGAAAGTCGCAACTCATGGCTTTGGCAAAAATTTAGAGAACACAAACCTTTTGAAGGTCAAAACACTTGTCTTGAGCTAAGACAAGATCTTGATCGTCATATCGCTTCATGGAGCAGCGCACTCCCAGAAACAACCAACATCTATCAACAAGCCTCTCCAGGTATTGCGGCCACTGTGCCAGAAATAAGAGATTATGATTGGCTCTCAAACTTAAACGCCTCCTATGGCCTACTTAATTACATTAAAGCAAAAGAAGGGACCTCATATAGCCATCTTGAAAATCCTCAAGGCGCGCAGTTTGATGACGGCGCCGGTATTTGGCGCTCAGTTAGCAAGTTTTTTTCCATTGAGGCTTGGGAGAAGTTTATCTTTGGTGCTCAAAATGCTGCTTCTCTGTCTGCGAACCAAAGAGCAGAAGAACTGAGTCGACTGTTAAAGATCGCACCTGAGATCAAAGGACGGATTCTTTTTTATCTTATCGCATCATTTCCTCTTTGGGTTTTTGCCGCAGCCTGCTTAAGGCGTATTGGGCCGATTGTTTTTTGGACCATCACTTATTTTTCCATCTCAATGTGGGCACCTTTGTGGTCTTTTTCTTACAACGTTCTTGTCTCTCAGTTTCGTGCAGGTGAAGTTTTGGAAGCGTTTGTGGCCATTAAAGATTCGTTGTCGATGACGGCGGTTAGTCTACTTAACAGCCGTAGCAACTGGATGATTCAGGCTTACTGTTATTCACAGTTTGGGATTGCTGCTGTGGTGACGAGTTTTGCTGTTTGGATGGGGAAAGGGTGGCTTGTGGGGGAGAAAGAGGGGGTGCCTGGTATTTCACTAATCAGAAAAATGATATGAAAAGATTACATTATGTCGCCCATGGGGGATGAGGTAAATCAATTTTGGTACAGGTTGGTATCTGTTTGTATTTTCAGGTGCTTAAATCGCTAACTCAGCGGTCGGTGCCTCTGGGTTTTGGTACGTAAGGGTATCCCTGGGTAAGAAATCTGGGGGGCAACTGGGGGGCGACCCCATTTATCCCGGATCTCGTCGGTTCGATAGTTCACTGTCTTTGTAGCGCGAAATTTTTTGAATGTTGGATTTCGTGTAACAAAGGAGAATCGAAATGACCACTGAACCAAGGACACCTGTAACAAATGGCACCAAAAAACGCGACAAAAGCCAGCCAAATTCGTCGTGCGTGGTCCGCATCAAGAAAAGCACCAGAGCGAAGCTTGACGCAATACTAGGACGGATTAACAAGAAACATCCGGGAAAAACGAAGATCAGACATGATGCTGTCATTTGTTACGCGCTGACCCTTTTGGGTGACTATCACCTCGATGCAATTCGCAACGATGCGCTAAGCAACGAAGATCTTTTTGCCATGCGCTTCAAGGCGATGTCGAAGGGAAAGTCGAACATGTCCTGGGACGACTTTTTGGGACTAGTAATGGAAGGTAAAGTTACTTTTGCTGGCGAGGGCGTTGACCAACATTAACAAGCGCAGAGATCCCGCGTTGCAGAGCAAGGTAACGCGGGATTTAATTTTGTGCTAAAAATCAAGTGTTTTGAGTTTTAGAAGCATTTCTTCAAATGTCTCGTCGAAAGATTTATCTGTTGCCGCGTTTTCCATAACTTTTCTCCAACCTCTGGACATTACAGTTCGGTCGAGAGTAGTAAGTGCAACGCTCATAGATTGGGGAAGGCTTGTTTCTCGATGAGAAAAAGTAGCAGCAATGGAAGACTTGAGAGTGGCTTTATCGCATTGGTCAATCAGCAAGTTAATGTCAAACACGTCACGGCTTCTGGAGTTTTCAGATCCACGATCGATCATTGTATGTAACTTCTCGGCAACGACAGTTTCTACAGAGTAGACCATCCAATTGAAACTTCCGATACCGGCGAGCGAATTACTTATTGTTTCAATGGGTGGAGGAGAGATGGCATCATTGATACCAATGTCTATGTGAAAAATTTGACTTCTTTTCGCGTCTTTTGGCGGCGTCCCTAGGCCGCCCCTTGTCACAATTCTCATGCCCCCATATTCACCTTGGGTAAGAAGATCGACAACCTCTTGATGTTGAAACCACGCTCCATCATCTGCTTGTTGTTCAATGAGAGAAATGGACTTTGCAACAGCTTTATCTGCCGAGATGCCTCGGATCGTGAGGTCTACATCGGTCGTATATCGAGGTGAATTGTAAACGCGGACACAGACGTAGCCGCCTTTGAAAGTGGCTTTGGATGCAAGATCTTTAGCTGTGACAAGTCTACGAACAACACATTCAAGAAGATACTCTGTTACGACCATGTTGTAGTCGATCTTCCTTTCCTCTGATAGCTTCTTCAACTTCCTCTTGATGCGCTGAAGGTTTGATGAATCAGACATTTTGCGCCACCTCTTGTGCTCCGATTAATGCTTCCCAGTGCCTCATAACGGCAAACTCTAAGTCTAATTTTCTAGCCATTCGTAGGACTTTTTCAGGATTAGTTTGATTTCTGTGGATAGCACTCATCGCCGCAGTCATTGCTACGTCTGCGCCTATTTTTGAAGAGTATCGTAGCGCTTCGACGAGTGTACGTTCCATGTTACTGATCCTAAAGAATGGATGTGAGTCAATTCCGATGCTGGGGTCCGTATTAGAATGAAGCAGACGGAAACGATTTCTCGTTGTTGCCTTGTGATGGGGTACAACCACCCAGATTCGCCGCGGCGAGAAATCGATAAGTCGGTAATACTCTAGTGCTGACAAACCACCGATCAAGGAATGCTCCCCAAATAGCTTACACGCCACGGCAAATCCCAAGTCTTCTTCACTCAACTTGCTGTCTGGATGCCAATACATTCCGCGATCAACTTTTTCGATGATTCCGGCCTTTGCCCATCTCCAGAGGGTTGCCGGATGGACGCCTAAATGTTCCACATCTTTGGCTGTAAATAAAGATAATAACTTGATTTTCTCGATTCTAGCGTCCATGCTTCCTCGCAAAGAATTCCATATTACACTAACAAAATATCGATTTCTTTGCAAACAGCAATATTGAAAGAGCAAACACCCGCGAAAACGGAGAAACATGGGTTGGGCCATGCAAACTCCGAATGTCAACAGGTAGATGGGTAGAAAACTTGTGTTATCAGAGCCTGGGGGCGCTGGAAAAGGGTGGTTCGATTACCACAGGAAAGTGGAGATAGAAGTCGAATGCAACGAATAGAAGGATATGATAAAGTTCCTTCAAAGCATCAAGGAACATTGCCACTGCTGGCGACTGCGATGGATTTTTAATGAAATTTGCTGTATCGAAAGCACAAAATGCCCGCGACTAACTTAGGGCTTGTTCGGCGATTGGATGATTATACTCTACAAAAAT
>CAZBDM010000534.1:0-3677 GCA_964490675.1 uncultured Oligoflexales bacterium | reverse complement strand
TTTACTGCCAGCGATGCTTTTTTCACCGGGGCGATTTCCTACAATGCCGGCACTCACGAAGAAGCCGTCTTCCGCGGCTGGATGCTGCCGATGACTTATCACTATTTTAACGAGAGCGCATTTTGGTCTAACGCTACGACATCTGTAGTCTTTGCTCTTCTTCACTTAAACAACGTCAGCCTGCCTCTCCCGCAGTTGCTTCTTAGCTACCATCTAGGCTATGTTACGCAGAAGCGCGGATGGACGATCGCAGAAGCCGTCTTTATCCATACTTGGTGGGATGTCATTGCATTTGCAGCGCAGTATCACTTTCAGCGCATCGCTGATGAAGAGACACAAAATCTCATAAAACCAACACTTTGGCTGCCACCTCTCGAATTTCATTTTTAGAAGCTGCTCTTGTCAAAGAGTAGCAAGAGTGAGAATAATGACAGAAGCCTTCAACAAACTAGGTCTTAAAGATGCCGTTTTACTGGCACCACTAGCAGGTGTCAGCGACATCCCTTTTAGGAGGGTTTGCCAAAGGTTGGGCTCTGACCTCACTTACGTTGAAATGCTTTCCGCTACAGCTCTTTGCTACGGCAGCAAAAAGACCTTCGACATGCTCAAACGCCATCAAGATGAGCCTGTCCTCGGTGTGCAAGTGACCGCCAATAATGCTCTGGAAATGGGTAAGGCAGTTGCCATTCTTGACGACCACAATTTCGAAACAATCGATATCAACATGGGCTGTCCGGTTAAAAAAGTCGTAAAAGTTGGTTGCGGTAGCGCCCTATTAAAATCTCCGAAACTAGTCTTCGATGTCACAAGTGCAGCCCGTAAAGCGACCCAAAAGCCGCTTTCAGTGAAAATCCGCCTTGGTTGGGATCATAACTCTTATACCTACCTTGAGGTCGGCAAGGCAGCCGAAGAAGCCGGAGCGGACTGGCTTGTCGTCCATGGCAGAACCCGTAGTGACGACTACGGTGTACCCGTTGACCTCGAAAAAATTGCTGAATTAAAGAGAGCACTTTCGATCCCTGTCGTTGGAAATGGCAATATTTTGAGTCACGAGGATGCTGTTATGATGCGTGAGGCAACTGGCGTCGACGCTTTAATGGTGTCTCGCGGGGCACTTGGTAACCCGTGGATATTTAAAGAAATCAAAGATAGAGACCACAAGACTTCCGGCGAGAGTTGGCGCGATACCGTCGTTGAGCACTTTCTCTGGCAACGGCAAATGTACGGTGATAACGCGGGCGCAGTCGTTCGCATGAGAAAACATCTGCTTTGGTACGCCAAGGGCTGGCCAGGAGCCAGAAGCCTGCGCGACCAGATTGTTAGGGTCCACAATGTAGCAGAAGCGACTAAATTAATTGAAGAATTTGCCAATGAACTAGATTCATCAGAGGTCCCCTTCAGACAGCCCCCCTACGGTTCTCACCTTCACCATGACCGCTTCCAGTGGGACCCTAAATGGGACATGGACCGCAAGCTTGATCGCGGGTTTGATGACATCTCTGATCATCCGGCGATTAACTAATTCCATTCGAATCCGCTCAGTTTAGCCGATCAGCACTTTTTTTAATCATTTTTCTGTAAACATATTAAGATCCTTTGAACTTTCAGTTGACGAAATGACGCGGGATGTAATACGAAAGGCCCGTTATTAGGCATTTCCTAGGGATTTCCCCTAGTCCACCCCCCCGAGCCGTAGTGGCTGGTTTCTATTTTTAGGAGGTTTTCAAATGGCGCATCGCGGAATGATCATTGGTGCCGTTATGGGTACGCTAACTCTGGCAGGACTAGCATCTGGCCAATCAATGGAGTCTACGAAGCAAGCTCCCCTTACTTCAGTGATTCCTGGCCTTCACAGTTCAACAGAACTTTACCAAAAGGCAAAGTTTGACAAAGAAGGCGATAGCCTTGTTTCCGTTGGTGAAGCTCATTACATCATCGGATCAAAATTTTACGGCGACAGAATGGACGCTAAGTTTAACTTAGGCGTTGAGCAAAGCAACAAAGAAGGTAAAGCGAAACTTATGAGAACTGAGTTCGACGTTACTTTCGACGTCTACAAAAATGACTACGTTCTTATCCAACCACTGGTTGAAACAGATCTTCCACACGAAGAAAAAAAATACGATGCTAACCCAGGTCTTTACGTCGAAGGCTCATACCCAGTTACTTCTGGCATCGGTGTTTTCAAATTTGTCACTTCCGCAAAAGGTACCGCTAACCTTGTCACTTACGACAAGACAAGGGAACCTAAAGAAGTCGACGAAGACAAAGCAGAAGGACTAGGCCTTACGACTCCTGAAGATCAAGAAGAAGTCGCTCGTGAAGGTAACGATTATTTCACCGAATACACAGCTGCAATCAAGTACAACCCAATCGCTGCCCTCCAGTTCCAAGTTAAAGGTTACATTTTTAGAAGCTTCGACTCTAACACTGTCATCGAAGACGAAGCATTAAACCCATCAAACACTTCTACCGGTCGTGTGGGTGTCTCTTACGAGTTTGCAAACGGTTTAACGGTTGCTAACGATACTTACACAAACTTCGATGGTGTTTATGAAGCAGCTTCGACTAACGAAGACGTTCCACCAATCGTCAACGAGCTATCTCTCACTAAAACTCTTCTCTAATCTCTTAGAGAAAGATTTGAAAGAAAGCAGGTTTTCAAAACCTGCTTTTTTTATTGCCTTCATATCCCTACTTTTTTCATGGTTTTTCACCATCTCATCAATTTGCCATATTTACCAATCGACTCATGATACCGAAATCTTACTGGACTAGAATTCGGAGTTCTTATGAATAAAATGTCCCTTAAGTTCAGACTCATTGTGACCACCGTCATTATGGTTGCAATCGTCTTCTCGATGACACCGATTGCACTTAACTGGCAAAGCAACCAAATTAAGAAGGCCAACGAAACCCAGGCTGCCTTTGAAGTGCAGGAAACCATGCGCTACATCGAGAAAGCTCAGCGTCAAACGATGTCTTTGACCATAGCTTCCTGGATTGCCTCAGGGGTATTTAGCTCTTTGAGCAGTAAAAAAGAGGACATTGAAGCATTTGAAAGCATCATCATTGGATTTGGTAACACAATGGCTCGCGAATTTGATGCTAAGTCTCTTTTGACTATCAACGAACAAGGCGAAATACTGATCAATTATTTGATCAATGACAAAGATCAGACCCCCAAGAAGGCTGTCGACATGTTGCTTCAGTCAGACAAGCACCGTCAGACTCTTGTCAATATTTTAAGTAATGAGACTCAGGTCGATATCTTTGGTCGCTTTGGTGATATGTATCTTCGTACCAGCTATTTACCGGTCACCGATGAAGATGGCTTTCTCAATTTTATCTTTATCATTGTGTCAGACTTAACCAAAATTGTTGAAGAGTATGAATCAATCACGGGCCACCAAGCTATTTTAAAAATTGACGAACTGGTTATAGCCAGTCGCCCCTTTAATCAAAAGCATCTTTCGAGCGACGGGTTTCTTGAAGAGACAATCGACAAAGAAGAAAACACACTCTACTTAGAAAGCAATCATATTGAGTTGCCTGAGGAAATCTTCGCCACTTCGATGCGCGCGACCATCATCAAAGATGTTACTCTTGCTCAAAAAGAAAAAACTCTCCTCAACCGAACGGCAGGGCTGACGCACTATAAATTATTGGGCAGCAAC
>CAZBDM010000533.1:0-3688 GCA_964490675.1 uncultured Oligoflexales bacterium | reverse complement strand
AGTTCACATCGTTTTTAAAGAATAGAATCTATTTGACTTCTGTAAACCTGAGGTAAGGTCTAATTTCATCGAATCCCTGAGGAAACTTCGTCTTGGCTTCTTCACTTGTTACGCTCGGAGGAATGATGACTTTCTTGCCGACGGTCCAGTCAGCGGGTGTTGCAATGCCAAATTTATCGGACGTTTGTAATGCGTCGATAACTCTTAGAATTTCATCAAAGTTCCGGCCTACGGACATTGGATAAGTCATCGTTAATCTAATCTTCTTTTCAGGGTCGATGATAAAGACTGATCGCACTGCCGCATGACTGCTCTGGTGAGGATGAATCATTTGGTAAAGCTTTGCTACTTTTTGATCGGTATCCGCGACAATCGGAAATTCCAAAGTTGTATTTTGAGTGTCGTTGACATCTTCGATCCATTTAGTGTGCTCGTCGACGGAATCGGTAGACAACCCGAGAGGCTTCACATTGCGCTTCTCGAATTCACCTGCTAGCTGTGCTGTTCTGCCCATCTCTGTCGTACAAACGGGAGTAAAATCTGCGGGGTGGCTAAAGAAAAAGCACCATGAATCGCCAATAAATTCATGAAAGTCAATTTTTCCTTTTTGAGAATCAATTTGAAAATTGGGGGCTGTATCGCCAATGAGTAAAGACATATCGTCCTCCTTTAAACTTTAAGCTTTTTTCAGTATCGCAACCTTTGTCAATTTACTGAAATACTTTTTCACTATCCGTGATAGTTTTTACCTATCACAAGATAACGAGCCATTCTTATTTGCCACGGTGTCGTTGTCATTCGCCAGATCGTGAGCAAACGGATGGTCAAGCTGGTAGAGGTGCTTGACCTCGTTTATTTAAGCTTAGAAGAAAAGCTTTTGGAGGAATATTTGTCTGCATATTGATGAGACGAGACTGCAAGTTTTAATTGAGTCGAAGTGGTCGATGTGAAGGAGCAACCGGGGCAATACATAGATGTCGAAATCAATTTTTTACCAAATTTTTAGGACGTGTTGACATTTCATAGCGGTAACCACAGATAAGCGCACTTCTTGTAAATCATTCATTCATAATTCCGTTTGAACTTTTCAAACCACGCCCATTGATTTTTGTGGCTTAAGAATGGTGGAGGATAGGAGAGTCGAACTCCTGACCTCTAGAATGCAAATCTAGCGCTCTACCAACTGAGCTAATCCCCCGAAATCAGGTAGAGCGGTTTTGTATAATATTTTTCATCTCTTCGCAACATATCTTGAAAAGATGTCGGCAATTTTTGTCGATTGACCATTTTCTGGGCTATAATAGAAGAAACACTTCTACGAATAACATCCAAAAACAAACAGGATCAAAACAAATGACTTATCTTTTTAGATCTTTTCGCCTTCTTTGGTTTCTTGGAATGTTAACAACGAGCTTGGTCTGTATAAGCTCTTGTGGTGAGAAAAAGGGCAGTAGTGGCGGGGGCCGCGCCATGGGGACTATCGAAGCCAAGTTTTACGAAACAGCGCGTACTTATAAAGTACCAGCGCGTTTTATGATGGCTGTGGCATATATGGAGTCTCGATTGACGCCCAATCCATCAACCTCGATTTATCTGACCGACGATGATCCCGACGCAGAAGAAAGTCAGAAGGGTCTTGAGATTGCAGAGACAGCCTTTGGCCTATCCCTGCAAAAAATTGGAATTTCCGAAGCGGCTAGCGACAGTCTTAGTGAGCAGATAGAAAGTTACGGTAAATGGTTGTCATCTTATCTGGTGGAAAGAAACATTCAGCTCAGTGAAAACCCTAATACACCATCTGAAAAGTTTGATTGGATCTGGGAGATGGCTGCTGCTCATCGGTCAAGCTCAACTCACAGCAGAAATGTCAGAGTCATTTTCGCCAAAGAGCTCATCAATATTTTAAACAAAGGCTTTATTTGGCAGGATCCCGCAACAGGAGAGACGATTAAGTTTCAAAAAGAGAGCGGCGAAATAAAGATTGAAACATTTCCACAGGATAAGCAGAACCTCTTTCAATTAACAACCCAAAGGCCAGAAGTTGACTCTGCACAGTACCTGCGTCTTGGTCGTGTCAACTCTGAAACGATCGAAAACAAACCCAAATACGTCTATGTCATTCATTGCCCCTTTTCGTTTTCTGCATGCCTAGAGCTTCAGCACCAAGAGTCTGACGACGATGTTCGTTTAGAAGCACATTATATCATTCCACCCAATGATGACATCACGCCAGAAGCTTTTCAGGTGAGCAAGCATCATAACGCGGTCAAGGTGACCGATAAAAGAGGACGTACAGACTTTGTCACCGATGCTGTCGTGATTATGTTAACAGGTCAATCAGGGCGTATCGTTAATGGTTTTAGAGATCCAGGTCATCCAACTTGGTTTAGCAAGTGGCAACTTGAACAGATGGGCAACATAGTAAATGACGTCTGCATTAGTCTTGAAAATGATGGCTATGTTTCTACCCAAGAATGCCTGAAAGAGGGTACTGGCGTCCGTTTTCAAATCCAGGGAAGCAGTGAAAACTTTCGCTGGGGTGATATCGCAGATTTCGATCCTCTTATCTTCTATTCTTATATTTATAAACCAGGTGGACTCGATGGCGAGACTGTCTTTGAGCTTTCCAATCAAACTGGAGAATATCAGGCCGGACAAGAGATTCCGATAAAGCTTTTGTTTAATCGTCAGGTCAAACATATCGAACTCGAGAGGCTTGTCAGATGCCAAGATCAAAAGCTAACTTGGGCGCTTATTTCTAGGGAGGAGGTGCGCTCCCAAAGTCAGTTTACATTCCTTAAAAAACTCTGGGATTCAGGTGCCAACGGCGATGGTTCGCAATACTTAAGAGCAAAAGTCTATAATCAAGATAATGAACTGATAGGTTGGGACATTAGTGAAATTATCCTAAAAGGCTACGAGAAAGAGGCAAGTGCTATCGCGCCGGACGCCTGTCTTGCTCAATAGTTTAGGGCCACAATAGATATTTGTTGTTTTGTGGGTCTTCTTCCGGGTTGTAGCCGGGTCTTCTTGCGATGCGTTCTTCGAGCCTGAGGTCATAATGTGACACAAAAGTTGCAGGACCTTCAGGCTTCTCTATTTGAAGGATGTTTGGATGACGCGGATTGATGTGCTTGACGGTGAATTCTTCTCCTTCAAGCCAGTCATCATTTTTTTTACGGGTAAGTTCGACTTTATCGGTCGGTAAAATATCATGCAATTTGGGGGGAGGGCGCCTTTTGATCTTCTTAATTTCGCCGGTATGGTAATCCTTGTAGGTTACCGTATAAGGCTTTCGGCTAAATCGAATCGACGTCATATTCATCTCAGTGAAAATTACACCTAAATTCCCAGAACTGGAAATCGGTAAAATTTTCCTTTTGATGAGTGCCAAATTTTTTTTAACAGGATTTACAATCAGTTAGCTTCATGAAGAGGGCAAAAATTGCCCGATTCAGAAACGAAACATAGCGTTAGATAATTTCTCTTCCAGCTATGTAGCCTGTGCTTCTGGTGTTACAGCCACATGTGCGGTTACCAGCAGACTCGAAAAGTTGGCCACAAGCAATGCAAGTTCTCACTTTAATCTTGATTGGGGCGAGGTTTGCTAGACGACGTGCGTGATTCTTCAGCTCGATGTCTTTTACCACTGAAGGTGGTAAGCGCTTTACTTTATTTGATTGGAAAT
>CAZBDM010000532.1:0-3692 GCA_964490675.1 uncultured Oligoflexales bacterium | reverse complement strand
ACTGAGATGATGTGGAGATAGCAGTTGATTCCTTCCTGCAAAGATTTGATAATCATCAGCCTTTTTATGCTACTTTCAGGTCGTGCTTGGGCACAGAGCGAAAGCTATGATCTAAAGGAAGTGGAATCCTATTACCTGGATCAGCAGAAGTCTAAAAACCAACTTTTCCAGTCGGTGCCGGTCACTCATATTACTCCGGCCTTTCGCAATATCACTTACGCTTTTAGTCTTGAGAATCTTGACGACACAACTTATGGCAAGACAGAAAGCGACGATGTCAATGAGAAAGAATCTCTTCACATGGGTGGCTATATCTTCTCTCCTTACTTTGCGTTATCACTGAAAAGTATTGGAATAGGTATTGCGGGTGAGTTTGGTTCGCAAAGAGTGACTTACGAAAAAAAAGAAAGCTATACGGCAAGCTCAGAGTCGCTTGATAAGAGTGAAAGTAAAGTCGATTACACCGGTATCGGGTTTTACCTTTATACAAACCCACGACCTAAATGGAAGCGTTTTCGTATGACGCTCTTGGCGGGCCACAAACTTCTTAACGTTAAGCATCAAAGCCGCGCTTTTTACGAAACCAATGGAGTCGTGGTTTCAGAGGAGGGGGGCAGTGATGGCGAACCTTGGCAAGAGTTTAAATACACTGTCAGCCGAGCGAATGTCGGCATCAATGCAAATATCTTACTTGCCAAAAGACTGTCGGTCATTCCTTGGGCTGATTATCACATCGTTAATACCAACCAAATTGAGGATAAGCTAGACGACGACCAAGAGTTTCTCTTTAGTCGCGTCAAACAGAGAATGACCAGTGACGTACAACTTGTTTGGCACAAACAATCAGAGTTTGAATATGGAGTCGACTTTGCTACTAAGTTTAAAAAATTAGAGATTCACTTTGGCGGCTTTATTGGGCTGCTTTTAAACTTTACGAAGATTAACAATGAGAATGACAGAGTTAATAATCCTACTAGCTTTAAAATAAGTGTCTCTTACGCCACCAAAGAGTAAGGTTGAATGTCGAAGTGATCTTTCAGGTTGGTGATAGTCAGACCTTAACGCTTAACAGTTACGAGTAGTTCTTTGTGTTAAAGCTTTCTACTTGCATAGCAATCGATGAGATCTGGGTCATCAATGAAGGGATTTCTTGTCCCCTGAATTTCAGAAATCACTTCATTACGCCAAATCTCATGGTCACTGACTGGATCATCGCAGTGCCATTCGATCAGTAAAAACCTTAAACCCTGGTTGTTGGCGTCTCGATCAATCTCGACATCGTACTCACTTTCCATATACAAAATGGCGCGTGCGACGTCTCCTCTCGCATGCGGGGCCGGTTCAACCTTTTTGTTGGCAACTTCAAAATCGCAACCCGATTGCGGTTCACCTGGAATAACAGCGAATGGGAAATTGCTTCTGCGCCGATTAATGATGGCATTGGCGGCGAAGAGATTGTGAAGATCTGCTTCCATTCGATTAAAGCGGGGGCTTCTTTTACGACAGGCTTTACGTGAGTGACCCAAACAATTTGCAGCCCGCTTCATCCATGAGGCCGCGAAAACATGCTCAATATTGTATTTGCTGTTTTTCTTGGCGAGCTCACGGCAATAAAGACTCATCGTGCCGTCTGGATAAACTTCCGTCCAAAAAATATTTCTTGCTTTCTTGTAGCTTGAAATTTGCCATTGATCAGCAACGGCGGTCGTTTGTAAAAAAACAAAACACAGTACGACGCAAAGGAAGGTACATCTCATTACGCAACCCCTTGTCATGTTCAATATTTTTCTGATTGATTAAGAAAAGGTTATCAGGTCAGGGTGCGACTTGTTAGCAAAAAAATGTAAACTTTTTGGAAAGATAGAGAGATCTTTCCGTTAAGCCGTTGGAGATCTAACGCACCACTTTTAAATCTTTGAGCTTATCTTAAGAATTTAAAAAATGACCAAAGTCGAAGGTCTTCAGATCAGATTTTCCGACAGGATAGCTAATTATTTTAGCTAAACTGGCGATATATTCGCTCAAGGAGAGATTTTCATGGATTTTTTTCAAAAGTATAGCCAGCAGTTTATTGATCTCGTTGAAGATATGTTCTGTATTGCTAACACAGAAGGCTATTTTGTTGCTATCAATCAACTGTGGTGTGACAAGCTTGGCTATTCTTTGGAGGAGCTCAAATCAAAACCTTTTCTGGATTTTGTTCACCCCTCTGATAAAGTTTCAACAGTTCAGGCATCACAAGGTCTTGAAAAGGGACAAAAAGTAGTAAATTTCAAGAATCGCTACCGTTGTCGAGACGGTCGCTATCTTTGGTTAAACTGGCGCTCCACTTTTGATCCTCAGACAGGTCTTGTTTTCGCTATTGCTACTGATGTTACGGAGCAGGAGTCGCGTCAAACAATTTATCAAACCATGCATCAAGTGGCGAGGATTGGCCATTGGCGAGTAGATGTAAAGAAGCAAACAACACATTGGAGTGATATTACCTTTCAGATCCATGAAGTTCCTGTTGGTACCCAGATTCCCTTAGATGAAGCGATCAACTTCTATGTCGAAGAGCACCGACAAATCATTCAGAAATGTCTGGATGAGGGTATCCGCGACAATAAAAATTGGGATGTAGAATTACAAATCTTGACAGGTAAAGGCCGTAAAGTTTGGGTGCGCGCTATTGGTTGGCCGATCGTTGAGAATGGTGAATTACATTTCCTTGAAGGAGTCTTTCAAGATATCGATGGTAGAAAAAAGAAAGAAGAAGCCCTCGACCGAAGCTATGAAGAATTGAAGAAATATGAAATTGCTCTTGATAAACATTCTATCGTTGCGAGAACTGATTCAAATGGACGTATCACCTTTGTTAATGATAAGTTTTGCGAAATTTCTGGATATACGAGAGCAGAGGTGCTTGGCAAAACCCATCGTCTGGTGAATTCTGGTCACCACGACAAGCTCTTTTTTGCTGATATGTGGGAGAAGATTTCTTCCGGTCAAGATTGGCGCGGAGAGATCAAAAATAAGAAAAAAAATGGTGATTATTACTGGGTCGACACCTCGATTACACCTATACTTGACTCAGATGGCAAAGTGATCGAATTTATTGCTATCCGTAATGATATCACCGATAGAAAACTCTACGAAAAACGTCTCAATGAAGAAAGATTAAAAGTCATCGATGCTACGCGATCGAAGAGTCAGTTTTTTGCTTCGATGAGTCATGAGATCAGAACCCCACTCAATGGAATCATCGGTACGTCTGAAATATTAAAAAGCCAACTGACTGATGAACAACACATTGATTATGTCGATCGAATTATCGGAAGCAGCGATTCGCTATTGAGAATCATAAATGACATCCTCGACTTTTCCAAACTTGAAGCCGGTAAAATGAAAATTGAACCAGTCGAATGTGACCTTAAAGAAAGTATCAAGGCCGTTGTGCATTTACTTAAACCCAAGGCTGAAGATAATAGTCTTACACTGACCATTGATTTCGGTGATGAAGTTCCCAATAAAGTGTTTATCGATAAAGTGAGGCTCGGGCAAATCCTTTTCAATATCATTGGTAATTCCATCAAGTTTACAAGGCGTGGTGCAGTTTCATGTTACGTCGATGTCAGCTCTCGAGTTGCAGATATCCACAATGTCAAAATTACCATTCAGGATACCGGCATCGGTATTGAAGAAGAGGTCTT
>CAZBDM010000531.1:462-3702 GCA_964490675.1 uncultured Oligoflexales bacterium | reverse complement strand
GTGAGGGGGCCGCAAACCGTTGCTGCCCAATACTTTATAGTGCGTCAGCCCTGGTTGTTTTTAGAATTCGAAGGTCAAAGAGCCGAGATAGCGTCTATCTTCTCGTGGTGTGTCGGTTTCAGAAATGTCTTCACCATAAGAGGCAAACGCCAGTTGCAGTGAGAGAAGTCTTAGAGATAATCCTGAAGTAATAAACCCTTGGTTGACCCCGACTCTAACCGAAAAAGGCGAGAGTAGCAGAGGGTTGCCGACGAATAGTTCGACCCCACCATGGAGCTGTTTAAGTGGTGACACTCCTGGTCTTCCGTAGTAATTGGTTCCGTCACTAAAATATATATGGTGTCCGTCTACGGCGAATCTTAATGCCAGTTTTCGGGTTAAGCGAGGTGTGATTGATACTCCAACGCGCAGATCGGTGGGGTCGACTGTCGACAGCGCTTCTGGATTATTAATAGAGCCTGAATAAACCGCTCCACAAATGGTGTGACGGGTTTCGTCAAATGGGTTGAGATACTCCTCTTTACAACCAGTCGGAACATTGCGCATGGCAAAGCCAATGGTCGGGAACCAAAAATCAGCGAATGTCCACATCGCGCCAATATCAACAGCTAATGCGAAGCCACTGTTTGCAGAGTTTTCCATCTCGGCCTTGATGGCATCTTTATCTAGTAACGTTGCAATCGGAAGTTTGTCATCAAGAGCGTAGCGATAAGTCGGACGAAACTGTAATCCGAAGTTAAGGCGGTTGGTTCTATTAGACCAGGCAGTGCCAAAAGTTCCTCCGACGTCGGTGATTGCCGCTACCCGTGCCGTAGTCGTATCGTCTTCGTCTATGACAATCTTTGTAGAAGTATTTGAAAATAGACTGATTGACGCTGGCGTTCCTCGGGATGCCTCAAAAAAAACAAAAGGGTTGACCGACGCACGTGCCCAAAAAGGTTTATCGCTTAACTCGGACTCACTCGCGATACGACTAACGTCTTCTTGAATATCACCTGAATCTCTATTGGTTTTGAAAGTGTCATAAAAATCTCTACCTGAAGAGTTAAAGCCAGCAATGATGTTAGGGAAAGAAAGAAGGTGCAGGCTGCTGCGGGAACGGTTTTTTCTAATCCGTGTGACGCCAGCAGGATTTGTCCAAATAGAATTTTCATCATTGGCGACCGCAGTAAACGCACCCCCCATTCCGATTGGACGCACTGGAACGTAGGGTTCGGTGAGCTCCTGCGCAAAACTTGCTGCAGGTAGCAACAGAACGATCACAATGTAAAAGATGGTTGTTGGCACATCTAGCCCCTTTCCTCTATGTACTGCTATCGACGTATTTATGTCTTTCCTGACGATCCGCCGAAAAAAAATATAAAAACAGATAGTTAGGCAAAATCTGCCGGGTTGTAACCAATAAATTTAGTGGCGGTTTTTTATTAATTTTGGTGAGCGAACCAGAAGAGCCTTGCCATTGATGTCCATTCAACTAGCTACGGATCTAAAGAGCAGTTATACTTTCGAAAAGGATTTAAACATCGAAAATATGCAAAAAAGGCAGTGCTTGTGAATCTGATTCGATCGACCGTCTTGTTCCTCATCGTTGTCACCGAATTCTTTGTGTCTTCTCTTTCGCAAGTCGAAGCCAGGCCAGCTCGAGAGCGTAACTTAGAATCCGTGCGCGCTTATGGACGTGGTAAGACTTTTGTTGCCGCAACCGAATCAGATGAATCATCGAGAATGAATCCAGCTACACTTGGCGAAGACCACAAGGTTAACTTTCAATTTAGACCTGCTCAAGTCGACCTTTTCATTGGCGACAATACAAGGGATACGATAGGTGAGCTCAGTGATATCAGCGCCGATAAGACTGCACCGCTTGATCTGCTGCAGAATTTCTCTGATAAGTTTGGCAAGCAGCAATACCTGAGGAGTCAACTTGCTACCGGATTTCGTATTTTAAACTTCGACTTTACTCCTTTTGTTTCGACTAGTAACTGGCTTGATTTGCGTGTGCCTGTCATGCCTGAGCCCTGGGTTCATTCAAACACATTGATTGGTGCAAATTTTAGCTTTGGGTTGCCCATCACGAAAAGCTTCTATGTTGGTACAACGGTCCGGCCATTTTATCGTTATTATTTCGATACTGAGCTTAGCTTCGCCGATGTCATGGGGAGTCTTGGTGAGGAAGAGTTCAAAGATATTTTTGTCCTTAAAAGCGGCAGTGGTATAGCGGTTGACTTGGGTTTGATTTACTTGATTGGTAAGCAGACAAGATTGGGTTTGACCATTGAAGATACTGGTTATACGACTGCCGACAACTCAGATAAGTCCAAGCAGCCACCCGCTGAAGCTCACTATGTCTCTGCGGGGATGATGACCTTCTTTGATTATAAGCCCTGGCGTCTCGACTTTTCTTTCGACATGCATGACCTGACTAATCCAGAAGGCATTCATATGTTGAGAATGGTCCATACAGGTCTTGAATTTGGTCGATCTTACATCAGTCGTGATCAAGACATCGGTCTGACAGCGGGACTCAATGAAGGTTACTTTACTTTAGGAACCTATGCTGATCTGTATATCGCAAGGCTTGACATTGTATCGTACGGAGTTGAATTGGGAGAGTACCCCGGTCAACGTCAAGATAGACGACTCGGTGTTTCTTTAAGAACTTCAATGACGTTCTAAAGGTTTCAATTAATCAAGTGACTCAACAAGCATTTGCAGGTCTTCTTTTTCCTGCTGCAATTTTCGTATCAACTCTTCTTGTTGATTGAGTTTATCTTTAAGTGTTTGTATTTCGTTGTTTTTAAGTTCGATGACTTCGTCTTTCAGGGCGACAATTGATTCACTCATATCGGTCACTTTTGCCATCGATTCATTGGCAAGCCTGATGATTTCGCGGTTTTCTTCTTTACCTAAGCTCAAATGGTCGAGAAGAAGGGCTACCTCTGGAGAGTCACTGACATCTCCTCTTAAAGAAAGAAAGTTTGCACTTGCTCCACTGACTGGCTCACTTGCTTCATTTGTTTCCAAAGCTGGTATCTCCCATTCTTTGTTGATGTCATCCTTGGGTGGTTCAAAAGTTGGTTCCGGTGGGAAAAAGCTCGGATCTGATGTTGCGCCCTGACGATTCAAAATCTTTTCAGCTTCTTCCGCCGTTTCAAACACACAAATTTTGCCTTCAACTTGATGGCTAGCTAATTTCCCAATACGAATTTGACGCCAGACTTCGTCAACATTGACGTTGTT
>CAZBDM010000531.1:0-452 GCA_964490675.1 uncultured Oligoflexales bacterium | reverse complement strand
CGAGTTCTTTAGTATCCATCATAATCTAGAGTCCTAGCTTCAAAAATAAACAGGTTTTTGAGTTGGCCCGACCTTCGTCTAAACTGTCTATTTTCATACCACTGACAAGCCCCTCGTACAAACCCATTTTCCCACTCTACCGCAAAAATAATTCAGGTCTGCCAGTTTATGGTCCGATTGACAAATGACTCATCGTGTAATTTTACCAGAAAATCTTTTAGGTTACTAAAATGAAATCAAAAACATCAAAATTTTTGACAAGCCTTAAGAAAAAAGCAGTGTCAATTCTGCTCTGTCTAGGCATTGTTGGAATCTGCTCAGCGCTGCTTTTGACCCAGGATGCGGGCTGGTTCGGCAGTCGCGAAACCAGTTTCGTCTATAAGATGGAATCGGCTCTTCTTGACCTTAGATTTCGCATTAGAGGACCAAAAAAGCCGCAAGCTAAGGTCGGT
>CAZBDM010000530.1:0-3718 GCA_964490675.1 uncultured Oligoflexales bacterium | reverse complement strand
ACGAAAAACACTATTTTTGTAGAGTATAATCATCCAATCGCCGAACAAGCCCTACCTAAACTCAGAAAGCCAAGGTCTAATCGAGTTAAAAAATGATGACGATGGTGATGACGATGATGATGATAGTCTCACCTGGCAGCTTACTTTTGAATTACCAGAAAATCCTCCGGCAGATGCAGTTTTCATTCTGGAGTCGAAAGCCATAAACGATAAAGGCTACATCTTCGAGCATTCTCTTGCAGAAGTGAAGGAGAAGGTCATCTCCAGTGAGGAAAGTGAAAGACAGCCTGGACTAGAATTTAGTCTTTACGAGGGAGCAGGGTTAGCTGCCCTAGCAGGGGAAGCGATTCTCGATGATACGAGTTTTCAAGCTGCAGGTTTGACGAATACGCTGAATACGACTTTTAGTCGTATCAAGTTCGTCTATTCAGGCCATACTGTATTCATGCTCGACTTTGATACTTTCGCAGATGTCGACGCTTCCTTAGGGACTGTGGGCGGCTTCGCAGTCGTTATTAAAGGTGAGATCTTCGTTGGTGAAGATTGCTTCTGCGAGTTCGATATAAACGCCGATGATGCCGCCCATCTTTACATCGATGGACAAGTTGTCGTTAAAGACGTCGGCAACGGTACATTTAACCATTCTTACACCGATTATTCATCTCCAAATGCTGGTCAATCCTTAGCTACTGGCGGTATCAATCTAACCCGAGGATATCACGATATCACCTTTGTGTACGTTGATTCTGGCGCTGATGATGCAGCTATCTTGTCGTGGCGTAAGAGTTCTTCGGATAGTTTTGTGCCTGTGCCAGCCGAGGCTTTTTCGCACTAGGATTCTTCAATATTCGTCAACTTTAAGCGTTTTTACAAAAAAAGCCCCCTGGTTAATAAAGGGGGCTTGTCGTTATCCTTGATATGCAAAGTTTACTTTGCAATTTCAATCATAAACGCTGCTGCAACTTTAGCGAAGTTAGTCGCATGAGCGGCAGAGTTGTCAGAATTATCAAGTGTGTCATTGCGCGTATGTATCAATTGATTGATATCGCTGACAGCCGACTCAAATGGGAAGGTTGATCTGAATCCTGCTCTTGTCCAAGAAGCATGGTCAGAGCAAGCGTAGCCACATTCATCATCAACTCTTTCGACTTCTGGTAGGTAAGTATCAATAAGTTTAGCATTGAAGTTACTCAATTCGTCGTCGGTGTTGTCTCGAATGAGAGCCATTTGATTCGGTGTACTTGAGTGGTTAGTCATGTCCAGCTGCATGACAGCGACGACACTGATGTTGTCGGCCTGATATTTCTGTGCGATTTCATTGGATCCTTTCAGACCAACTTCTTCCGCCGCATAGGACATGAATTTAAGGGTTTTCTTGGGTTGATAACCACTGGCTATCAAAACACGGATGGTTTCAGTAATGGTTGCAATACCGGAGGCGTTGTCGTCAGCTCCAGGAGCACGAGCAAGCTCTCTCCCAAAATACCCAGCAATTGAATCTCCGTGTCCGCCAACGATAACGACTTCATCTGGAGTTTCACTTCCTGTCCAGGTTGCGATGACAGAGGGTTGTGGCCAAGCGGTATGTTCGAAAAGTTCAACGCTAAATCCTTCTGTTTCCGCACCAAGAGCGGCCCACGTGTCGTGAACCCAATTTTGTGACTGAACGCCCGTGTCTGCTTTATAGTAGCGGTTATTGTACTGTGATAGTTTGTCAATGGTCGCGCGAATGGCGTCCTTTTTGACCAGGTTGATTGCAGCAGTCACCGATTCTCCTTGGTCTATTGAGAAGTCAGCATCAGGAACGGCTGGTGTCGGAGTCGTTTCCTCTGCCATAAAAGATGACATTGCTGCATCTTCGTCATCAAAGGCGAAGAAACCACCACAACGTTTGAAAGTATCATGCATAAAAGAGGGGATTTCTTCGAGAGCTTCAGGGCTTGCTAAAATGACGGAAGTTTCTTGACCGACAGAAATGGTCTCAATATCGCCAGAAAAGTTGATTTCTAAGGCTGTAGCTGCCTGATTATCAACCTTGATCCATTGAGAGTCGCTTTGGGGTTCTTGGGCACACGCAAAAAGAAAGACATTGGCTACAAGCGCAGCCATACCGGCAAAATTCTTCACAATTGACCTCGCAATTTTGACTTAGGTGATTTTCTAACTGCAGTATATACGCGTTTGACTGGCTGGCCAATGATTATTTTCGGGCTTGTACACTTTTTCTTAATCTTACTGTGAGAAGCGAGTGAAACAACGACGGCTGTGTTGAGCATTCAAATAGACTTTGTGAAATCATTTTTGACGGGGAAACAAAGACTGGCAAGCTATTTGAGGTCTTTGTGTTCTGGGCGTTGTTTTAGAAAGTGTGCATTCGATTCAAATCGAAGGAGTTCACTTCTTGCAAAACATTGAGTGTCAGTGACGACGGGAGTTGTCACAGCTGAGGGTGCACATGCCCGCCGTAGAGCTTCTACATTGACGTGTATCCGACTCAAGGGAGGCCTCGAAGGCCACTAACAGATGCTTTTTTCGTCATAACTGTGGCAGAAAATTAATTCAACGGCTGTTCTGTCTGGAGACAAGTTTCTGTAATTGTATGATATTTTGTGTTCTTTTGGGAATGATTTAAGTTTTGTCAGGCAAAGCCGACACAGATCTTTAGCGAGTTCATCGGACATGATTAAAGCGAGTGAATGAATGTCAAAGTTTTTGTTATTGGCAATTTTTGTGGTCTCAGCCTGTGCCCAGGATGGTGTTGAACCAACCGCCACGGCCAAAGAGGAAAAGAGCCATTGGTCAGCTGAATTAGCTACAGTGCCAGGCCATCAACTTGATATACCGTCAGTCCTAGGAACCTCAGAGCAAGAGGACTGCATTAGTTTATCGATGGTCTCTTTGCAGGCGAGAGATTTCATTTGGACAGAACCAAAGACTGTACCAACGAACGAAGCGGATTTCTCACAGCTGAGTGGATTTAATCTTTCATTATATTCTCAAACTAACCTCAGTGAAGTTGGTGGTATTGATATTTACCATCTCAAGAATGCTAACGATGGAGAGCAGATTTTTGGGACTGCTATGATCATGTTTTCAAAAGAAGGCGAAGCCTTTAAACAATCGGATGAGTTTGTTCCCGTTAAGGTGGCCTCGGCCGTATTCTATTTCAATAATCATAAAAACGTTTCTAGAGACTCTGTGCAATGTCAGTCTGTCGGCGCAATAGACGTTCGTTCCTTTAAACATGGTGAATGCTACCAATGGTCAGTAAGCAATCTTCAGAACAGTAATGTACTGCCCTATTGCTATTGATCAAAGATTTTATTTATTCTTTCGAATCATTAAGGCGATGGATAGCCCTTTGAAATGGGTTATCCATCGCTTTAATTTTATTGTCTATGCAAGATCAAAACGATCAAGATTCATTACTTTTGTCCAGGCCTTTGCAAAGTCTTTGACAAATTTTTCTTCACCATCATCGCTGCCATAGACTTCAGCTAATGAGCGTAATTCAGAGTGGGAACCAAAAATAAGATCAACTCCAGTTGCTGTCCACTTGATCTGACCTGAAGAACCGTCGCAGCCTTCATAGGCTCCCTCGGTGAAAGACTTTTTCCATTCAATTCCCATGTCGAGAATATTAACAAAAAAGTCCCCACCGTAGAATACGACTAAAAACCAGGTGGCTCAGGACCCTATTGCCCTGGGTCCGCTAAAT
>CAZBDM010000529.1:0-3721 GCA_964490675.1 uncultured Oligoflexales bacterium | reverse complement strand
TCGAAGCGCTGGGAACGACGACAGATACAAATGAAGTTTCATTACGAGGCTCTTGGTCTGTCTTCGGGAGAACGCAATATTGCCGGAATTTCAGATCGTATCGCACAACTCAACGAAGCTGTTCGAGAAGGTAAACTGCCTGATGAGGTGCTTTCCTATTACGTAAGGATCTATCGCGAAATTCTTGAGGGTTACCTCGGGCCCATCACCTCCATCAGAATGATACAATTTCCTATTTATCGAGAACTCTATGGAAGAATCTGGTCACAGAATGTAAGCGTTTTTGGCAACAAACACTTAAATATTCCAGAGGAAATCGCCCATTTGGACGATATTGCTGCGCGGTTGGGAATAAGAAAACGAATCGATGAAGTCATAAGAACTGCGGATGGAGATGAAGTCATCTTATCGTCCTTATCGGGGGTACATCCTCTATGAAGTTTAAAAATATATATCTTGCGGTCTTTTTATTGCTTCTCATTTGTGGGCGCTTGACCGCCGAAGAGAGAATCTTTGAAGATGAAGATATTTTGGGTCTTTTGCTCGGCGTTCATCAAGAGGTCGCTCACCTCGCCGACGAGCACGATCCGAGTATGGCGCTTGCATTTGATTATTTAACCATCGAAGAAGGCGATTCGCCGTTTGGTGAGAATCCAGATGCTGACATGTTTAACCTTCTCACTCCAGCTAATGGGTTGATGGAAGCAGCCGTCGATAGTCTCGGGGAAGAAGAGCAGTCAACGGACCAAGAGGCTGAAGAGAAAGCTCAGCAATCCAACCAAAAACCAGCTCAGTCGCAAATGGAAATGCGTCTCTTTGTACTTGGACAGCTCGTCGAGTTTGAAAAAAACCAGGCGGAAAAAGACCTCTACGCAGATCAGTTTATCGGACTCAGTGCCAGAGATCATAATCTTCTTGTGATTCATGGGATCGATCTCTTTCTCCAACATAGTAGTCATCGAGCGGCCATTTTAGAACTCTTTCAGATCCTTGAGACCCAGCTGATGTATGAAATTGTTGAAGCCAATACCCATCGCTATTGGTCGGAAACATTTAATGGACTTATCTACGGAGCGTTAGCAGCGGGAGCTGTTCGTGGGCTTGATGTAATGGCAAGAGATGCAAAAATTCACTTTGTCAAAAGACTGGTGACGAAAGCCTATGGCTTGTCAAAGAGCCGCATGCAAGGAGTGACAAACTTACTACGGCGCGCTGGGATTAACTTGCGAAGTAGAGCCTCTGCTACGCGGTCTCGAACGGGTAAAATAGGAGACGTTCCTCTCCTTAGCGGGGCAGTCGGTGGTCGACTTGCAACACTTGGAAATGCAGGAAGCCGTTATAAAGCCGGTCACTCTGCCGATGGAATCATACCTTCTGGACTTTTAGATGGTATTTCAAACCGCGTTTTACTTGGGACATCGGTGGGATCGTTCGTAGGTTATAATCTTTTAAAAGAACTTCATCGAATGACACGTGAATCGAAGATTCCTCCTTCACATGCGTTGGAGGTTATTGCGAAGTTAAAACTGCTCGATATAGACATGACTCTTTGTAGTCTCGATGACTCAAATGAGGTTGCGTTTGTCGAACAGATTACCCAACCGCTGATTGATTTTGTTCTTTTCTTAGAGCTGTTTCCCAGTTTGATTGACTACGAGCTAAATTTTACCCGTCGGGATATCAGTGCTTTGAGTGTTTTGATGCAAGGTGATGCTACAAGAACTCCCTTTCACAAAGACTGCATCACCGATGTCCGTACTGTTAATGTCAGCGCACTAAAAGATGAGCTTAACGATATCTATTCAGAAATTTCAGATAGAATTGCGACTAAAATCAGGCATGAGAAAGTGGACGAATTGGCGACGGGAAGTCCAGATGAGAGCACACAGTAAGGTAGCGACGTTTTTAGTTTCTTTGTCGGCTTTTTACCTGACAGTTTCTTGCGGGAAGAAGTCTTCAGAATCGCATTTTAAAGCAATTAGCAGTGGATCTGACAAGCCTGTCGAGTTCGAAGGGGGAAAGGGACTATGTGCAGAAGTCATTACATCTAAAAATGAGTCCATCGCGACCTTCGAAGCTTCAGATGAACTGCAAGTCGCAAGAAGAAAACTAGCTAAAAATAGGCGAGGAAAGACCTCATGCTCAACATTTCTGTGGCTCTATTATGACAAAGAAACCGATGCAGGCTGTTGGTACGGCCGCATAGGCAAGGAGCAAGATAACGAAGATATAAAAAAGTACTTAGAATTATCCCGTGATCCTAAAAATGCTTCAAAGACGCTAGAGACTTCAGAAATAGAAATGTTCAAAAACGCCAACTTTCAAACCAAATTCTTTATCGATCGGAGAGGCTTTAATGATCTGATTCAGGGCAAAGCGGGTACAGATGCTCTTTATGATGATTTCCACTTAACAAATCGTTTCTCAATCGATAACTTAACTTTTTCCAATGTGACCAAGTATGTTGGTGGCAGCCTTTTAACGGCGGTTGGAATGACTGGTATGCTAGGATGTAAGTTTATGTCAAAAGGAATCGTTCCTGGCTGTGAGGTGATTTCGGGCTTTGCTGTTGCTCCTTCCTATTTGCTTATGGAAGAAGGTTGGAATGACTTTTTTCAAGCGGAGAAAGCTCAATTTTTTGCGAACGAAGGATTTGTCGCCAAGCCTGAGATGATGACTCTTCTCTTGCGAGGCATTCTTGAACGTGATCACCATTACGAAATCGCCAATGAACTTGAGAAACATGAGGCTCATCCACAAGACCCTCATCTTCAGGAATTACTTGCCGATTTGAGCTCGGTACGGTCTTGTCCTGATGTTGAAGAGATCGTTAAGGTCTTATGAAAGTAACAAGATGACGGTGCTCTTTAAATGTGGGAACAGTGGCAGACCTTCTGCTTACTGGCTGCCAACAAACTTAGCTACTTTGGAAGCACGTTAATGGCTATCTTGCTCAATCTGGCCAAACGAACCATTTCCATAATCCAGTTCAAAATCCCCACGACGATTTTGCTTGTAAGCTTTGACTGTTGGTTGGTCGACAACAGGCTTAGAGGACCCAAAATGAATGGATCGTAGTCTCTTTTCACTGATACCTTTATCAATTAAATAACTTTCAATGGCACGAGCTCTTTTCTGACTGAGCCATTGATTAAAGCTGTCTGGTCCTTGCTTGTCTGCATGGCCTTTGACGACGATATGAACGAGAATATCTTTTTCCATGCCTTCGACGATTCTGTCGAGATCGGCTTTCAAGGAAGGAGTAAGCTCGTAACTTTCAAATTCAAATTTGAGTACGATGTTTCCTGGATCGAAGGGTTTATAATCATCTAGGGCGAAGTCTTCAACTTCGTCATTGTCTGAATGAGCTTCATTCGTTTCATCGGGCACTAAGGTGACATCGTCTTCAATGACTTCAGGTGGTGCCATATCTTCTTGACTATTGAACTCTGCATTGCCTTGTTGATCGCTTGAGGTCTCAATGTCTTCCAACCCCTCTTCGTTAGAGGTTGAGGGATCGCTAACACAAGCGAAAAGAGCAAAACAACTAAAAGCTAAGACAAGTCCAAAAACACGGTAATGACGCCTTGTTTCCATACTGGTGAACACCCCATTGCTGTTAATAAGTTCCATCGAAGGGAACATCGGTTGATAATCATTTCAACCAGAATAAATCTGTATTTTTAAGTTAAAACAGACGGATAGGGTGGGTTTTAGATTT
>CAZBDM010000528.1:0-3730 GCA_964490675.1 uncultured Oligoflexales bacterium | reverse complement strand
TGCAGCTTAAACAAGGGTCAGTGATCGTCACCCCTTCTCCCTGACACTTCGGGCAGGTCACAGCAACACTAAAGAACCCTTGATTGCGTCTCACCTGGCCACTCCCACCGCACATGCCACAAGTTTCAGGCTGGCTTCCTGGCTTAGAGCCGCTACCTTCACAGGTGTCACATTGAGCAAGGCGGTCAAACTCAATTTCCTTTTCCGCACCAAAAACAGCGTCTCGAAAGGAAATCTTTAAGTCGTAGCGCAAATCAGCGCCTTTGCGGGCACGGCTTCGCCCACGTCCGCCGGCCGAAAAGCCGAAAAAATCCTCAAAGATCGATCCGAAGCTTGAGAAGATGTCATTAACGTCTTGGAAACCACTGAAGCCTTGACCAGACAGCCCCTCGTGGCCGTAACGGTCGTAAATCTGACGTTTGCCTTCATCCGATAAGACTTCGTAAGCTTCGGCAGCAAGTTTAAATTTTTCTTCAGCCTCTGGATTGTCTTGATTGCGATCGGGGTGATACTTAAATACGAGCTTTCTGTAAGCAGCTTTTATTTCAGACTGCGATGCATTGCGCTCGACTTCTAGGAATTCGTAGTAATCTTGTTTAGACATAATCTCTTTTGACTAATGGTTTCAAAAACTGTGTTCTTTAGCTGGGTAAGAGCCTTCTTTAACGTCTTGATCGTAGCTATTAATCGCTTCTCTTACAAGTGCTGCCAAGTTAGCATATTTTTTCAGGAACTTTGGACTAAATTGATCATCGAAACCAAGGAGATCCTGCAGCACAAGGACTTGTCCGTCACAAGCTGAGCCGGCTCCGATACCAATGGTCGGAATCTTTAGTTCAGCGGTCACACGGTCAGCAAGATCGGCCGGAACCATCTCCAAGACAACCGCGAAAACACCTGCATTTTCGAGAGCTTTTGCATCACTGAGTAGCTTTTCAGCCTGGTCGCGATCTTTTCCCTGCACCTTGTAGCCACCCATCTTATGAATACTTTGTGGGGTGAGGCCAAGGTGGCCCATGACAGGAATACCGGAGGCAGTGATCTTTTCAACAGTGGCGCAGACTTCCTTGCCGCCTTCCAGTTTTACGGCTTGTGCACCACCCTCTGAAACGAGACGACCGGCGTTTCGTAAAGCATCCTCGGGCGACACTTGGTAAGTCAAAAATGGCATATCGGCACAGAGAAATGGTCTTGTCAAAACCCGACTGACAGACGAGCAGTAACGAACCATATCGTCCAAGGTGACGGCCAAAGTATTTGGGTAGCCCATCATAACGTTCGCAAGGCTATCCCCTACTAATACCATATCGATATTTGAATGATCGATGATCTTGGCAAAGGAAGCATCGTAGCAGGTGACCATAGAAAGCTTTTGACCTTTTTCTTTGGCCTTTACAATTTCAGGTACAGTGATCTGCTTTTTAAGGTTTTGAATGTGCGACAAATACCTCTCCCTTTTTCCAAAAAACCAAACCCATTGGTTACCTAATGCTTAGCCACAAGTCAAATTTTTGACGTTAAATCCGACGATGTTGCAGCAATTTGCATAAGAAGACAATTTGACTCGCTTGGACGGATAATCTCACTCACTTAGGTAAATCTCAGCGGAATTTTTTGAAAGTTTATAACCTTATGATATCATTAAGTATATAGACACATCAGTCAGACTCCCGACAAGATCGGCAAGACAGTTTGACAGCTTGAAAGAGGTCAACATGCTTTCCCAGTTCGACGGACCGACAAGAACGATTCTTGCGATTCTATTTTTTCCCCTTTTTTTTCAGGAAGCGGTTTTTTCTTTCGTCTGGGGAAGCGAGGATATTCTGTCGATCGCTCTTGCCAAACGTTTTTTACTTCTCCTACCGGCCGGTGCGATCGTAGCAGCCTGCTGGTTAACGATCCCCTGTCTTTTAACAATCGTTATCAGACACCAAAGACGTCAATTTATCACTGCCTTGCTTGTCACTTGGTATGATCTGGGCCGTGCGATCTTTAGCTTTTGGGCAGGTGTCATTCGATTTATTTGGTATGTGGTCGGCTGGCTCTTTGGCTTTTTAAGATTACTGGTTTTTGGCACCTGGCTTGCCATTCAAGATATATTTCTTTCGCCTCTTAGAATGGCAAAAGACGTCAGTGAAGATTATTTTCGTCCGGGCGTTCCTTGGATAGCTGTTGTTTTGCTGCTGTTTTGGTCTCTGCTTGAAGCGATCCTTTTCACCTTTGTAACGACTCCTCTTGTCATGGATGTACTTGCTGGCATGGCGGGACTTGAACTGCAGGAATTCGCCGTGCAGATTCCTCTTTTTTTAATGCTCTACCTTTTTGTTTTGGGTAGTTACGCGGTACTTTCCAGTCTCGGCGATGCATTTAAGGAAAAGAACACATCAAAGATCATCCAGATTGTTATCTTTGAAGTGTTTGTTTTAGGTTTTGAAGTAATGTTTTTATACCGCGAGTTCGTTGATGCACTGGTACCTTGGTTCGCTCAACATTCCGGTGGAGAATTTCGTTTAGGAATTATTGGCACTTTATCGATCGCTGCTTTTGCTTGGATGGGTATCAGAGGTATGACTTGGTTTCTTTTCGCACAGACAGGAACGCCAACTATTCTAGCTATTATTCAAAGAACCGGTCTCAACACAAAAGGCTCGGACAAAAAATCAGGCAAGGGTGAACAAGCGAAACGCTTTGCTTATATCGAAGCAGCTATCGACTACATTAAGCGCGACATTAATTGGATTCATGAAAAAGGCGATGAAATGCTCGGAGCATTTATCCTCCCTCCTCTGCAGATTGTCGCTGCGACTATCAATTTCTTTTCTTTACTGTTTACGTCTAATCATCTTTTTGATCTTCCCTTTAAAAAGGCGTCTGATCTTATTTATGCCCGTGAATTAATTTCGAGAACTAAAGAAAACCTGAAGGACAAATAACGTGACACCATTAAGACGCAGCTTACAAATGATTTTAGTGATCCTCGTTAGTCTTTCTCTGAGCTCATGCTTTCTCTTTAAAAAAGAGGGCGGTAGTGGCCGCCTTGTCATGTTTGTTGGTGTTGATATAAGTGGATCATTTATGCGTAGCAAGCACTTTGATGATTCTCTTAACTTCCTAGCTCATTATATTTACGCACATTTAAACGGACTGGGTGGACTACAAACGCCAAACGCTCTATTCGTTGGCTCAATTGGCGGCGCTAAGGCCGACGAGGCAAAGACCTTCTTTCCGATTCAAACCTTTCAGTATCAAAAAATCCCTGAAATAAAAGCTAAGCTCAAAAAGATCTTCCCGAAATCAAAACAAAACCCTTTTACTGACTACAATGCATTTTTCCAACAAGTCGCTGAATTCGTAGAGAGTAAAAACCTAGTTCTTAAGCCGATATCAATTATGATGATCAGTGACGGTGTGCCCGACGCTCCAAAGAAAAAAGGCAAATACGACTTTGACTCAATTAAACTCGGTCCACTCGAAACTCTCGCAAGAAACATCACCATCCGTCTTATCTATACGTCTGCTGATGTTGGTATGGATTGGCGCACAAAGGTCAAAAGACAGCGCGTCAAAATCTGGACTCAAGACGCTAACGTTATGCGCGACTGGAAAGCCAAGCACATTCTTATCCCTAATACGACCTTTGGAAACCAAGAGCGTTTCTTTAAATGGATAAAAGACAACGTTGATTTTCCGGTTCGCCTCAGAAGGGTTAACTAAAAAACGCCGCCGTCTG
>CAZBDM010000527.1:0-3758 GCA_964490675.1 uncultured Oligoflexales bacterium | reverse complement strand
GAAGAACTGTCCGGAAAAAACCACCGGACAATCATCGACCGCCACCAATGACAGGGCTTCGATTAAAGCAATAAAGTTAATCGGTTTTACAAAGGCGGAATTGTGGAGATTACTCAGTTCAATAGCTGCAACACTTTTCCCGGCTTTTTTAAGCGCCTCAACGACTTTGTAGACATGAGTGGTTTCATTTAAGTCGATGAGTAAATACTGCAGCCTTTTTTGCAAAAGTCCATCGTAGACTCTTCTAAAAGATTCTTCATGATAGAGATAGTGACCGGCTTGAAAGATGCCGTATTCACTAAGCTCAGAAGGAGACTGATGAAACCACTCAAAATCAGAATGTGAGGCAACACTCCTCTGCCACCAATCAAAATGTTCGACGGTCAAATACTCTTTTGCCCAATGATCGCTAGGAAGCAGCGCCGAAAAATCTTGCCAAACAGCAAAAGCCTCTGCCAACCTTAAGCCGAGATAAGCCTCACGCTCTCCTTTTGAGGCAAGAATAAGGGCAGCGTTAACAAAAAAGCCGCGACGATTTTGAGGATCGTAGTCAAGCGTAAGAAGCTCGTCAGCTTGGCCGGAAAGCGCATAGATCATCAACACGCGATCAAAACTGCCCGTTGTTACAACGATATCTCCGATAACCTGACGCAGCTGGCTTGGTAACTTGTCAGGTTGCCCCTCATTTGGCGCTAAAAACGCTTCCTCTGCAATTGGACGCGCGCTCTCCGGCAGAGAGACTGTCACGACATGGCCGTTAAGAGGATCAGCAAAAGCGATGACTGCACCAGCGAACCATGAAGTGACCATGACTAAGAAGAATAAGGGGATGAACTTCAATTCTTGTTTCACTGAAAAGGCTCAAACGGGATCGGTAAGAAGGAGACAAAGGAGAAACTCTTGCACCAGATGAGGACTATACCCTCTGGTTACTTTTTAATCAAGGGGTATGGAACTATTTCATTTAATATTTAGATACTTAGCTGTTTTGTCTCAATACTGCTGCTCGGATCTGTACAGTGAAACCGACGCCCACTAGGGAACTGTTTGAGGTGTAAAGCCATCACTTGAGCCCCTGAGAAGCCAGCAGAAAAGCAAAAGGATCGCGGGTGACGCAGCTCACCTGCACGTCAAAGTTTTCTTGCGTTGCTCACGGGGTTAATTGAAAGCGAATGATGCCTTCCCGACCTTCGATATGTTTGGTGACATCGATATGACAAGCATCGTTGGTTAATTGCGCTTCTTCCTGGCTGGAAGCGATACCACAAATTGAATAGGTAAACTTCACTCGATTATAATAATCAAAGACCGCTACCGGTTTGCCTTGGTAAGTTAAAACTTGAAATACACTTTGAATCACCTTTTGGAATGCGGGAAAACGATCATTAACATTTTCATGCACTACCCTTGTAAAGATCACGCCTGTATGTCCGGGCATTGGTGTGGTGAGCTGCCTAAAACGATCAAGATCAACCTTACCCAAAAAAACAGCTGGACAAGACTCGTAATAATAGTAGCGATCTAAGTTATCAACGAAGATTTCAACGATACGATCTCGATTAAACACCCAGTCGCTGCCGTTTTTGAATGCCTTTGTGACTTTCAGGAAAGAAGAAAAGCTGACAAAACATGAATCAACCCGTAGATTGTCGATATCATCAGATTCGAATAAAGAATCAAACTTGGCCGCTAAGTTCTGCATATGGACAATATCGATTCCCGTATAAATCTCCATCGGTTCCGCAGGAGCTTCTTCTGGCACACTGTAACCTTTTGGGGTACTGTCGTAAGGACTCGATTGACAAGCACAGACAAACAAAAAAGCAAGACTCATAAAAAACAAACGTGACATTCAACCCTCTAAATTTTTCGAAATGAATTTTTTAGTCCGTAAAGAAAAAGCATCAGATCAGCCTGGCCAGTATCCTTGCAAACAGACATCAATGAAAAAGAGAGACTAAAGGGTATTATTATACTAATACTCATCTTTCCTTCGACTTACCTCTGGCGTGTCCGATTATCTTAACAAGATCCCATTATGACAAAAGACCTTGATTGGATCAACGGAGACAATGGCACATTATTGCGTACCACAGATAGCAGTGACACTTGGACGAAAGCAAAGAGCATAGGCTTAAAAGGCAACTTCAATGGCCTTTTTTTTGATAAAAAAACCGGGTGGGCATTGGCCTACAAAAATCATCAAAACAGTCGATGGCGGAATTATCTTAAAAAACCCCTGACGTTAGCCAGGGGTCCCATTCCTTCAATTGAATTCATAAAGCAACTTTGCAGATTTGAAAAAACCGAATCTCTTTAGTCGCTGACTCCTATGGATTTTTGGGCACGAAGTCACAGGTTATCTCCCTCGTCTCAGGATCAAGATGAGGAACCGCAGTCCAATAGTCAAAAACTTTTTTGAGCAGAGGATTAAGAGTCCGACTGATGGTCGCGTAAAACGCATCTGTATCAGCAATATTATATTGAAGAGTCGTTTCAATCGATTGCCCATCTCTAGGGATGAGGTCAGAAATATTGAAAGTACTATCCACCAACATTAATTTAGTCATTTCACCTGCCATAGAGACAACAACTTGATCGGCCTCCACTTCAGCTCCCATGTATCTGACCGTACCAAAACCATTATCTTTGATGTCCTTGACTAAATCGAACGCACAAACTCTTGCTAAATTGGCATTGGCTTCAAGCTCTTGTTGTCTTCTCTGTAAAGTAGCCTCTATGATTGTTTCACTACCTTCAAAATCATAACCGTCTACGGCCATGTTATAAATGAGGTAAGACCCTTTAAATGTCAATGTTTCGTTATTCTCAAGGACAACGAAAAGGGTGGAGTTTTGACTAAAGAAGCCGCCCCCGCAGGTATTGACGTAGGTTGTTGAGGTACAGTTAAACTTTTCGTAAAAATCAAAAGTCAAATACTTTACGTCTAAAGTCTTATTGACCATTTCTTCGTTGAGGGGTGTGCCTTCAAGATTGATGGTTATCTGACCTCCAGCGACGATACCTCTTTTCGAAAAGTCTCCAACTTTCGTCAGATCGGCACCAATTTGGGAGAAGAAAAAGGGCGTTGTCTGAGGTGTGCTTATAAGCTCTAAAAACCTATCGAGCTGCTCTTCTCTTGTTTTTTCTCCCCGTTCAAAAGGCAACTGTCCTGTCGGAGGAATGTAGGACGCTAGTTCTCCATCGTCTACAATAAAGCAAAACTTATCATTCGAGCAAAGCTCTTGATAAGAGAGGTTTCTGTAAATGCCACTTGGACGCTTGCCAAGGTGAAATTCGCGTAACGTACCGCCACTGTATTCGATGGAAACACTACGGTTATCAGCGTTTCTGAAAGAAGTAGTAAACTCAAAGGCATCTTGATGCTGTTGCCGACGATGAGCTGGCAAGTCCAAGTATTAATATTGAAAAGAAAGATGTTAATTTCATTTTATGCTCCCGTTATTCGTGTCATTCGTAATATTTTGTTTCTTTACTGATCAGAGTATCTTTGACATCCTTTTCTATACCCGTAACTATCGTCCCAAGTTATTGAGTCGCAGACACCCTCTGCAAAAAGATCTTCAAGGTATGTGTAAGGCAAAGCAGTCAGCTGGTAACGTAAGTCGAGGCCCTTTGACGAAAAGATGACATTCTGCTTGTCAATACGCTCGTGTTGGAAGAGGATCACATGAACGTACTGTGAGGTTCCCCAAAATCACTGGACAAATCTAATTGATCGGCTTAACCCCTACTTT
>CAZBDM010000526.1:0-3769 GCA_964490675.1 uncultured Oligoflexales bacterium | reverse complement strand
GAAAGAAAGGACTTCGTCGACTCTTTTTTTCACCTCGGTTGCCGAGAGCTTGCGCAGTTTCAAGCCATACTCGATGTTCTTTTGAACGGTCATGTGAGGCCAAAGGGCGTAGTTTTGAAAGACCATGCCGATACCGCGTTCAGCTGCCGGCTGTTTGGTCACATCTTTGCCGTCAAATAAAATTTGGCCTTCGGTGACAGATTCGAGACCAGCCAACATTCGTAAGGTCGTGGTTTTACCGCAACCGGAAGGTCCGAGAAGAAAGTGCAAAGCGCCGCTTTCTATGGTCAGATTAAGATCCTTAACGGCAGTAAAGTTGCCGTATCTTTTGGTTACGTTGCGAAATTCAACTTCCACGACTCGTTCCTTTATTAATGGCTTAAGGTGAATTTTTCGTATTGCGCCTTAGCTTGATTAACCCACTCGTTAATCATTTTATTTCGATAGATGTTGTCGTTCCATTTATCTACCATTGCCAGAAGTTCTGCCTCGGTGACAGGTGGCTTAGCAACGGCGGCGATTTCATCTGGCTTGTAACCGCGCTTGATCAAGATCTTCCAAGCTGCTTTTAATTCTTTGTGGGTATCCACTAAGGTTGCACCAACAAGATCGTTAAGGATGCGACCCATTTTTGCCGATTTAACGACGTCAAGCTTCAAAAACCCTTTCATCTTGAATGGATTTTCATCACTGGTGCGGCGCCCTTCGGTTTCTTCATAAGCTTTCGTGTTCACAGCCATGCGGCCGAGAGCAGCAAACTTAGGTCCTCCGACACTTCCTTTCGGAAGAATGAGAATTTTTTGTGCGTCAGCACTTAGAATATAGTTAACGAAACGTTCTGCCGTTTTGCGGTTGGGAGCTCCCTTCAAGATCGCGACCGGATCGGGGTTCATCACTGTTTTGCCTTCAGGGAGTCTGAATCCAAGGTTTTCCGGACCAAGATCGCCGATTTTAGCGTTGGCATAAAAATCGATTGCCGGACAAGCAGCGACATCACCGGAAACAACCGCTTTGATGGGATCGGAGCTTGAGTGAGATATTTTATTTGAGTTAGCGTGAATAGCTGCGACCGCCTGCCAACCTTTTTCCCAACCCAATGCTTGTAGCATAACGATATTCATTGTTTTGGCTGAACCAGAGTGACGTGGATCGGTGACGGTTAAGTTACCAAAGTACTTTGGTGCAGCGAGATCTTCCCAGGTTTTTGGGGCTTCGATGCCTTCAAACTTAAGGACCTTTTTATTGTAAAAGATACCGAAAGATGAGTTTGCGGAAGCATACCAAGTCTTGCTTTGATCGTACATCGCAACGCCAGCGGCATATTGTGGGATTTCGGCAGCGAGGGCTTTGGGTAAGTCATATTTTGCAAGGATCTTGTCGTTGTTGAGCTCGACGAAGGTATCAGCGCCGCCTCCCCAAAAGATATCAATTCCCGATGTCTTTGGGTTTTTGCTAAACTTGGCTTTGACAAAACGGACGTCGGTAGAGGTTCCACCCTGGTCAAGCCATTGCACGTCGACATCTGTTTTGTATGTCTCTTTGTAGTGTTTTTTGAACTCTGGAATGAATTCTTGTTCGATCGATTTCCTGTGGGGTGAAATGATAATCAGTTGATCAGCTGCGAAGCCCACTGGTGCCAAAATGGCAAGGGCCAGTAATCCAAGTAAAAATCGCATCGTGTTACTCCCGTCCCGTGACGATTGGTTTCAAAATTCGCAGCATTGTAACGCGACACAAGCTTGAATCAAGGATTAATTAAGTTCTCATGGGAAGCTAGGCGGTTGTCTGCAATCTTTAATAAAATCTTAACTTTAAGGGCGCTTGCCTGCCGTAACATAGGCGCACTTTTTCATCGAACGCAGGCTTGCCGGAGATTCCTTAGAAGGAATTTTTTCCTTGTAAATACAAATGGTAAGGGGGTGGGGGGTGATTAACCGCAATTTTTGGCGCGTCATTGTAGTTAGCTTTGTTGCCATTTTAGGGCTTCTTACTCTTTTCTACTTCACGAAACAGAGCGGTTTGTTTGAACCTGATAAAGACTCTGCATTTGTCATTGATAGTCAAGAGTTAGAGGTCCTGACTTGGAATATACGCCACTTCGGTAAGCGAAAAAGTCTCAATCTCAAGGCAATTATTGACGTTCTTAGTGCCAACAAAAGTGACGTGATCACCATTCAAGAACTCACCAAAAATCATGGTCACTTGAAACTGAAAGAGTTGTCAGATGCACTCAGTCGACAGTGGCGAGAACAAGTCTGCTTTGGGTTTTCACGTTTGCCGACAGGAAGTAACGCGCGCTATGGTTTTCTCTGGAGACTGAGCCGCGTGTATTATGTTTCCTCAACCGATCGCAAAGCTCTCGCTTTGAAAAGGCAGTGTGACCCGAATGGTGAGCAAGAGATTCCCCTTGCTTCTAAGTATGCTAGTGAAGTGATCCGGGAGCCAGCAGCGGCAATGTTTTACTTTAGACCGAGATCGAGGTTATTTATTTTACTATCGGTCCATTTGGTCCCAACTAGCAAAAAACCTGAAAGAGAAGTGGAACCCCTCTTCTTGTTTGCTGAAGAAAAAATGCGCTATTATTCGCAGTCCCCACAAAAACTAGCGACAGGCTCGCAAGAACGACAAGAAGCAATCAATCCACTAAGCAAACAAAACCCAGTACCAGTGGTCGTCGCTGGAGATTTTAACTTGGGAGCCTATCATGTGCAGTTTAATGAGTCAGCGCGGCGACTTGGTTTTTTACCTGTACTTCTTAAAGAACTGACAACCCTAAAGAGAGGATCCAGAGAACTTAGTCGTCCCTTCGATAATATATGGTATCGCAATCTCACTCTAAAGCGCTCCTCTGTGATCAACCTTTATCAGTTCCCAGCCTTTCTTGATTGGCGGCAAATTGATATCTATACAAACATTTCAGACCATAATCCAGTCGTGGGACGATTCTCCTTTCTTCATAAAAGATCAAAAAATGTTGTGCAATAGTCTACTATATCGTTGAAGCAACAACCTTTCGTTGAGATTCCGTTCAAAAGAGCGCTTCGTAGCTATCGGTGAGTGCTCATCGTTCTTTGACCCCGTTGTTATTTTGCAGTAACCTCGCAATGCGAGTATTGGTGTTGAACGGAATTATGGGAGATCGGTCATGGAAACATTTAATCCAGATCTATTAAAAGCAAGTTTGGATGAAGGTAAAACGGTCTTTGTCAAGCTGTGGAAAAAAGGTTGTGGGGCGTGCAAACTTTCAAAACCTGCCCTCGAACGCATCGAAGCCAAAGATGAGAACGGTATTCTCTTTACCGAGATATGTACAGATGACTTCCCTGAAATGTATGAAATTGCCGGAACTGATGTGTTACCAACTTTTTTTCTGTTTAAAGAAAAGAAATTGGTCGGCAAACATATCGGATTTAAAGGACTGGCTAAGCTGCAGGGGTTTATCGAAGAAAACCTTTAAATGCGATTTTATCAGAATGTTGGCGAAAACCTCTTGCTTCAGCTGGAGGAGGACGTCAAAATGAAAGATTTATAGTTAATCTTGGTTTCAGATGTTTTCCGGTAATAAGGGAATAAGTTCGTCGATGCACTTTGCCTTGCGAAAAGATCTTATCTGCACCCTCTCAAACCCGAAGCCGCTGCCCAAATAAGCCAGTAAGGTTTTGAGGCGCAGCAGGATCACCTGGGAGCTCAAACGCTGCCTTTGGTAGTGCTTAGCTATCCCGGATTTCTCATAAAAAAACACCTGCAATCCAATCAAACCTTTGAGATA
>CAZBDM010000525.1:0-3771 GCA_964490675.1 uncultured Oligoflexales bacterium | reverse complement strand
TGGAAGTCTTGTCGGCCTGATTACCTCAACAGATATACTAGAAATCATGTCTGAAGCATCAGGTGATTTATCCGAAGTGACGATTCCCTTGCAATACAAGCTTAGACGATTTGCTTTTGCCTAATGAAAGGACTTTACGAGAGATGATTGTGCGCGCTAAAAAGGTCTTAGAGGCGACAACTTTAACTGTATTGACAGCGGTTTTGTTGCTAGGTTGTGAAACGACGAAGCAACAAAAAAGTCAGCAGGTCAGTTCAGACCAACCGGTTATTACAGAAAAAATGGCAGTAAAACCTGCTGAAAAATCCGGTGTTATAGAAATCGCGGCGGAAGACCCTAAAGCCATCGAAGTCATTCACGAAGAGTGTAATGGAGCTTATGAGATCTTCGATGATGATGAACCCCAAAGGCAATTTGAGATTGGTGTTACGAAGACGATCGGTAGTAAAAAACCTGGTGTCAAAGCTTTTATAAGGTACCGTTGTCGCGAATAAAATCTCGCCTCTATTGACAAGTGTGTTTTCAATCTTACCTTTAGTTTAACAAGGAGGTAAGCTAATGGACACAAACCGCTTTACACAAAAAACCCAAGAATCCCTCATGCAAGCCCAGAACTTAGCGATTCAGAATGGGCATCAGGAAGTCGACTGTGATCATATGCTCGTGGCATTAGCTACCGATGAAAGTGGTCTTATCCCCAAACTTCTTTTAAAGCTTGATGTTGATGTCAAAGCTTTCCAAAAGGCAGCCGAAGCGATTGTTGAAAAGAAACCAAAGATTTCTGGTCCTGGATACTCCGCCGATAAAATATTTATTTCAAGAGATTTGTCGAAAGTGCTTGTTGACGCTGAAGCTGAAGCAAAAAGACTAAAAGATGAGTATGTTTCGGTTGAACATGTCTTTCTCAACCTCATTAAATCTGCATCGAATACCTATCTCAAAAATATATTTAAAGACTTTACGATCGATCAAAGAGCGGTTTTACAAGCACTCGAAGTCATAAGAGGGCATCAACGGGTCCAGAGTGCAAATCCAGAAGCGACCTACGAAGCCCTTCAACGTTACGGTCGTGACCTCGTTAAAGAGGCACAATCGGGTAAACTCGATCCTGTCATTGGCAGAGATCCTGAAATTAGAAGAGTCATTCGTGTTCTTAGCCGAAAAACGAAAAATAACCCGGTTCTCATTGGTGAGCCTGGTGTTGGTAAGACTGCCATTGCTGAAGGGCTTGCTCAAAGGATTGTCAAAGGCGACGTACCGGAGGGTTTAAAGGATCGTACGGTATTCGCTCTTGATATGGGGGCGCTGATTGCTGGCGCTAAATACCGTGGTGAATTTGAAGAGAGACTGAAGGCTGTTCTAAATGAGATCAAGGCCAGTGAAGGTCAAATACTCTTATTTATCGACGAGCTTCATACGATCGTTGGTGCTGGTAAGACGGATGGAGCTATGGATGCCGGCAACATGTTAAAGCCGATGCTTGCTCGTGGAGAGCTCCACTGTATTGGTGCAACGACTTTAGATGAATATAAGAAATATATTGAAAAAGACCCAGCCTTAGAACGCCGATTCCAACCGGTTTTAGTTGATGAACCTAGCGTAGAAGATACCATCTCGATCCTTCGCGGCCTAAAGGATCGTTTTGAGGTCCACCATGGTGTGCGTATCCACGATAACGCGATTGTGGCAGCTGCAAGGTTATCCGATCGCTACATTAGCGACCGTTTCTTACCGGACAAAGCGATCGACTTAGTCGACGAGGCTAGTGCCAAGATTCGCACAGAGATCGATTCATTACCAACGGAGCTCGACAATGTGCAGCGTAAGCTTATGCGTCTTGAGGTTGAAGAAGCATCTTTGAAAAAGGAAAAGGACGACGCCAGTAAAAAGCGACTTGCTGCGCTTCAAAAAGAATTGCAAGAAGTGAGAGAAAACTATGAAACCCTCCGTCTCGAATACGAATCAGAGAAGAGGTCGATTAGTAAAGTTCAAGATCTTAAGAAAGAGATCGATGACCTCCGTCACGAAATAGAGGTTTCAGAACGCGATTATAATCTCGAGAAGGTTGCTGAACTGAGATATGGAAGACTTCCGCAGCTAGAGGCACAACTAAAAGTAGAAGAGGAAAAGGCTGCTGCAAACTTGCAGGGAAACCGTGTTCTTCAAGAGGAAGTCAATGAAGAAGAGATCGCAGATATCGTCAGCAAATGGACGGGAATCCCTCTCACCAAACTTGTTCAAGGTGAAAAAGAAAAAATCCTTCACCTTGATAAAGTGCTCCACAAACGAGTGGTAGGCCAAGATCACGCTGTTCAACTCGTTGCCGATGCTGTCCTAAGAGCGCGTTCTGGTATTCAGGATCCTCATCGACCGATTGCGTCGTTTCTTTTCTTGGGACCGACCGGTGTTGGTAAAACCGAGTTGGCCAAGACACTGGCTGAGTCTCTGTTTGATTCTGAGCAAAATATGGTGCGTATTGATATGTCCGAATATATGGAAAAACACTCAGTATCTAAGCTGATCGGTGCCCCTCCCGGATACGTTGGTTATGAGCAAGGCGGTCAACTGACAGAAGTCGTTCGTCGTAAACCCTATGCGGTGGTCTTATTCGATGAAATTGAGAAAGCCCATCCAGACGTATTTAACACGCTTCTTCAAATGCTTGATGATGGTCACTTAACAGATAGCCAAGGGCGAACGGTAAACTTTAGTAATACGGTCATCATCATGACGAGTAATATTGGAGCGCCAGAAATTCTCGAAGGTATTGGAGCTCGTGGTGAATTTGGTGAAGCAACCGAAAAGCTAGTTTTGGCAAAACTGCATCAGCATTTTAGGCCTGAGTTTTTAAATAGAATTGACGAAACGATTATATTTAAGCCTCTTAGCCAAGATGACATTAAAGAGATTGTCGGTCTTCTCAGTGAGAACCTTGCGGCAAGACTTGAGCAGCAAGAAGTGAGCTTTGAAGTCCAAGATGATGCTAAGGCTTACATAGCAGAACATGCCTATGATTCTCATTTTGGAGCACGACCCATTAAGCGATACATGCAAAGAAATCTTGAAACGAAAGTAGCGAGGTTACTTCTTGAAGAAGGTGCGGACAGAATCGCTAAAATATACGTCAGTGTTAAAGATAATCACTTAGCCTTGCGCTTTGATCCTCGTTAAAGCGTCGATCATGAAAAACACCTAATTGCGACGTTGTCACTTCGAATCGGCCTGCTCATTGACGTTGTCTAAACTGCGTCGGCCGATCTCGTGACGCCTTGCACTTGACTGTCCTACCCAGCCTCAATAAATATTGATTAAGCAGAGGCAGGGTTGTGTTTGGCTAAGAGTTGATTGATTTTTGTGACAAGAATTTCGACATCCTCGCTCTTGTTAAAGACCTCATCAAATCCGGCTTGCATTGCATTTTCAAGTTTTTGGCTGTCGGTTTCAGCCGTACAAGCGATAATAGGCCCTTTGAAGCCATTTGACCTGATGTTACGGGTGGCGTCGATACCATCCATTTTGGGAAGTCCTAAATCCATTACGATAATGTCGAAAGCATGTTTTTTGACGTGCTCAACAGCAGCTTCACCGTCTTCGACGAGCTTACATTTGAAACCACGCATTGTGAGAACCATTTCATAGAGCTTGGCGACGTGAACACTGTCCTCGGCGATGAGGATAAGGGCGTCGTTTCCGGCTTCCGGAAAGTCATATAAATCCTTAGAAGACTGATTCATGAAGTGGGTTCTCTAAATTTCTATGATGATGTTCTAT
>CAZBDM010000524.1:790-3773 GCA_964490675.1 uncultured Oligoflexales bacterium | reverse complement strand
TTATCCTTCTTAGTTGCCGTGCTACTTGTTGTATTATTTGGATAATACACAATAAGCTCGCCATCGCCTGTACCGTGCGTGAGCTCAACAACAGTTGAAGATTTTGGCTCTAAGGTCACTTCCGCGGGGAAGTCATAGAAAGTCATCGCCTCTTTGATGGGATCGATGGTCTGCCATTCAAACTCTTGGGCTCCCAAGAAATCATCGGCTACAGCGATGTTATTGGTGGCCACGAGAGATGCGACTTTCACATTGAAGCGTCCCGTTGGATCGGTTGCAAGTTGAGCCATGTCGACGCTAACAACAGCCACTGTTGAATGATCGAAGCCATCGAATCCTTGTACACCAATCGCCGCTGGAGCGTAATCAGGTTGAATAGACTTGTCGCCCAATTCATAGTTCTTTCTGATTTCTCTCATCATGTTGGCATCGGTAAGTACACTTGCAAAAGTGTTGACCTGTACCGCTTGAGTGAGATTATTAATATCCGTTCCGAGAAGCTCTTGGTCTGCGATACCGTCGTTGTTACCGTCGATTTGAATTGATATTTCGCAGTGATTCCAGTTTGTTACTGGGTTGTATAGCTTCGCAGCAAACTGCAAAAGCTTGGTCTTTTGGCCGTTTAGTTCGACATCGAGCATACGGTAGCCAACCGACTCTAAATCGCAGATATCTGGAACACGCTTGTATTCACCAACACCGTCTTTACGATCATCAGATGCAAAATGATTGAAGATCAAAGCCTTACCTGAAGTGGCACCGTTGTTAACAAGCTCAAGTTCGGCAAGTGCTCCCTGAGCGTCATCATTTGAAGACGCATAGACCTTGAGAGAGTCGGAAGCGATACGAGTCATGCGATTGACAACAGCCATGCTCGTCAACTTAGTCATATCTTGACCGCTGACAACATCTTTAAAGATAACAGATGCGTTATACTCATTTATGCCATCGCTGGAACTAGGCGCTTCGATGAGGAATCTCATCTTTACGTCTTTTGACTCACCGGGCTCAAGGTCGATAAGATTTGCCATTGTCACCTTTATACCATCTGTCATTGTCAGTTCTGGCTTAAGCGTAAGAGTCTGATCGCTGTAGTTAGTCAAAGTGACTGTCTTGGCAAGAAGCTTCCTCTTCTCAAGAGTGACTTCGCCAAGAGAAAGAGTAGCCGGTGATACAGAAACCTGTGAAGTCAAGGCTTTATAAGCTTGTACACGACCTGCACCTTGTCTTCTAACAGGGTAAACAAGGCCATTCTCATCATCGATAGATATAGCTGAACCCAAGACGATTGCTTTCACTTGGTCTTCACTAAGTGTGGGGCGGTACTGTTTAAGAAGAGCAACAACGCCAGCCATGTGAGGAGCTGCCATCGATGTTCCACTAAGCTTTACACCTTCCGCACCTTTACCCATCGCAGCAGAAATAATCGCTGAGCCTGGAGCGGCAATTTCTGGCTTGATTAATGAGTCGAAAGATCTTGGACCAGTCGATGAAAAACCCGTTAGTGTATCAATCAATTGTGGCTCTTCGAAACGTTCTGGCGTCTGAAAGTTAATGGAAACGACATTACCCGCTTCGATCGAAGCTTTGATATCGTCTCCGACAACTTTCGTAATCATGATGCCCGGGACATCAAAAGTTCCATCGCCACCCATAATGATGGGCTGACCATCGACGTTATTTACAATCACAACACCGCGAGCGCCCGCATCAACAGCTCGTTGAAACTTCTCTGAAAAGGGCACCGCACCACGATCGATCAAAGCAATATTTCCGTTGATCGCTGCTTTGAGCTCGTCACTGAAATCTGTGTTTGCCATCCCTGCATGAACAAGAATTCCAGAGACATCGCCAGCATCCTTAATCGGCTTAGCAATCGCTCCTTCGATAGCTTTGACGATCACTTCGCTGCTGTCTTGTTTGATAAATTTTACCGCTGGAAACTTCCAGTTGTGATCCATACTGTCGATAGAAGCTGCTACAGATATTGCTGATTCTGAAGATCCTGGCGAACCAACGATGTAGTTGTTGTTTCCAGAGTTGCCACCGGACATCACAGCTGTAACGCCACCTGCCGTTAAATTTGCAACCGCTTCTTCGTAAAGAATATGAGGAACACCGTAACTACTCCCTAAGGAAAGGTTAACCACATCAAGCTTGTCACTTGGATCTAAGTCTCCGTTTGGATCAACGGCATACTCAAGACCCGCAATGACAACGCTATCACCGGTTGAGCCTTCCGCTCCGAAGACCTTGATGGAGTACAACTCTGCAGAAGGAGCAACGCCTGAATAGGTATTAATGCCATCACCTATGCCAGCAATGGTACCAGCGACGTGCGAGCCATGGCCGCCTTCATCGATCGGGTCAGCATCAGGCTTAGGAATACGCTTTTCGACTTCAAAGGCAGATGCATCGTAGACCGTTCCGACAAGATCAATGCCGCCGACAACACTTTTGGTTGGAAAACTTCCTTCTTCAATGACACCCGGATCGTTTGATTCGAAGGCCTCTTTAGTACCTGCTCCACCAAACATTGCATGGGTATAATCAATTCCCGTGTCTAAAACTCCGACTTTGATGCCAGCCCCATCAACAGCCACCTCTTCGCCGGCTGCATTTTTAGCTTTCAGTTCCGCCCAAATCTTTTCTGCTCCGATAAACGCCACTGAATTAACTTCTGGCAGCGCAGGCACTTCCGTTGCCGGCTGTTCTTCAAAGGCAGGTCGTGCAAAAGCCGCTTCTGGCTGTGAGAAGACGACTTGCTCAAGAGCGTCAATCTTTTCGACAAATTCAGTCGGAGTGACGACGGTGATACCGTTGAGAACAAAGCGGTACTTGTAAAGAACTTTGATTTCAGGAGAAATCTCAGCCAACTTTGTAATGAGCTGTTCTTGTTCGGCGAGCAGCGCTTCTTTGGCGGCCGCATCGACTTTTGGAATGCGATGAGCGTTAAGCGTCGCTCCTTCCAAAAGATTGGGCG
>CAZBDM010000524.1:0-780 GCA_964490675.1 uncultured Oligoflexales bacterium | reverse complement strand
AGCAGAAGAACGCTGTGGCTCAGTTGTGTCTGAGGCCGGTTGGTGATTGCTTTTACGTCTGATGAGTTTGTGTTCGTTGGTCGTTGGCAGCTTGCGGCCATACCTAGCCCTGCGATCAGCGCAGATGCCATCAATCCCTTTGATAGCTTCATCCCTTCCCCCTTTTTTCAGGTTGAGCTGTCAAAACCGAATGCACCGAGATGTCTTCGATTTCACTTTAAATTTTTATCCGCATGGATTTTTTCCGTTGAATTATGTAACACGAAAATATCATTTTGGCTAGTCAGCCAACGCGACGTGGTGCATTTTTTTAAATTTTCTGTTTTTTAGAGGGTAAACAAAGACTTAAAGATGTGATAATGAAGATATTCTGACCATTTTTTGATCTTTATTTGACAAAAAGGACCGTCGTTTTGGCTTCATTTCCGATTGTAGAACCTAAAAATAAGTGCCAGTTAATCACCTATCCCGATAGCCTGGGTGGCAACCTTAAATCCCTTAAAACAATCGTCGATCAACACTTTCAGGGATTATTTACCGGCATTCATATTCTACCTTTCTTCCCCTCATCAGCTGACAGAGGCTTTGCGCCGTTGACTTATGCCGAAGTCGAAAAGCAGTTTGGTGACTGGCAAGACATTGCAGCCCTGGCAGAAGACTACGATCTCCTTGCCGACATGATGGTGAACCACATTTCGGCACAATCAGAGTTTTTTAAGGACTATCTTAAGAAAGGCCCTGCTTCTGAATATGCCGATCTTTTTATCCGACCCGAACGCT
>CAZBDM010000523.1:0-3780 GCA_964490675.1 uncultured Oligoflexales bacterium | reverse complement strand
TGTCTAGTCTTTTGCCAGCTACCCTTTGCGGGGGAACCCCTAAGATTGAGCCCCGAACTGCGCCATAACAGTAATCAATGAAGCCTCGTGCAAATGTTGTCTGATTGTCAAGAAATGGCAATGGCGATTGATTTGGAAAAGCACCAAAAAGACCGATAATCAGTAAAAATATTAAGTTGACACACCTAATTTCTAGATACTCCTAAAATCAATCTTTCCCTGTTTTTATTTAAAGGCTCGCATTTTTAACTTCTTACAGTATTAACAAAAAAGACAGTTTATACAATCGTCAGCATTTTCCATACGTTTAAGTGAATTGTACTCTGGTCGTTTGATACCTTGAAAAATAACGGTCATGAAAGGCTTGATATATTCATGAAAAAAGAAGGTGTTAAATCGACCGAAGAAAAACACTTGAAACAAAGAAAAAGCAGTTACGCCAAGAGACATTTCAAAAAAACATCGGTTGGTGGATCGATGACTTAATTTTCACTTGCCGTTTTCTTGCTAGAGCAGACTTTGTAAATCGCTTCCTAGACAGAACTTCGCAATTCTGCCATCTTAAACTACATCTTAATTCTATTTTTAAAAAATAAGGATAGCCATGATCAGAAAGATGTTTTTGGCAGTATTCACCTGTTTATCCTACAGTCCATCATTATTTTCATCGACACATTCCGTTTATGTTGAACCGATCATCGAGGACTTTCTCTCTCTTGCCCATGATCAACCAAACCAAACGATCGAAGTGCTCCTGGTCTTCAAAGACGATAAAGACAAATACCAGTGGAGTGATAAGCAGCGACACAAGCTCATTAACTTTTTAAGGGACCAAAACACCCGCCAACTTGCAGAGTTGACAGAACTCAGACTCATTGATTCAAGTAACATTGAAAAACTTTGGATCATAAATGGTTTCTTCACTGCCTTAACTGTCCCGCAGCTTGCAAAAATCACGGAGCATAAGGATCTCAGAGGGGTATATTGGGCTAAAAAGCCTATTAAGATGAAAAAGCTAGCTTCTCGTCAGTTAAATTTTATGGATAACTACACTTACGGATTACGTAAACTGAACGTCCCTACAATCAGAGAGACCGCCCCTCAACCTACAGGAGAAGGAGTCCGCGTAGGTATTTTAGATACGGGTATTGTCCCTCAGCATCCTGATCTCGTCGGACGACTGACGACCTACAAAAACTTTTCACCGTCCAAGAACGAAGAACCCGCCGATGGTTTTGGACATGGTACTCATGTCGCTGGCACGATTGTAGGTGGAAGTAGTTCTGGTCTTTCTATCGGTGTCGCTCCGCAGGCAGAACTAATTGTCGGACGCTTGTTCGACCACAATGGTTCATCCGAACGTAAACTTATCTTGATGTCAATGCAATGGGTTGCCGATCCTGATGACAATCCCAAAACAGATGACCATGCTCAAGTGGTCAATAGCTCCTGGAGTGATGATGATCCCTATGATGATCGCCTGCCTGAAAACGAACCCTTCTGCCAGATCATTGACTCATGGCTGCTTCTCAACATGATCCCTGTCTTTTCTGCTGGAAATGGTGGCCCACGAGATGGAAGCATCCACTTACCTGGCGGTTGTCCGGGAGCAGTCAGTGTTGGCGCAACAGAACAAAACGATCGCTCTCCTCATTTTAGCTCGACAGGCCCAGCAAAATGGAAAGACCTTGATCTTTTAAAACCAGAAGTCAGTGCGCCTGGCTTTAACATTAAATCGGCTGATGCTCGCGGAGGTTATGAAGTGATGTCTGGTACATCTATGGCTGCCCCGCATGTTACCGGTGGTTTTGCAATCTTGCTGCAAGCCTTTCCCAATGCCAGTGCTGCCGATCTTATCACTGCGATGCAGGAAGGCGCCAAAGACTTGGGTAAAGAAGGTCAAGATAAGCTTTTTGGTTGGGGGCGCATCGATCTCAGCAAATCACTCGAGCTTCTCGAGCAATGATCAAAAGAAGAGTTTTCAGATAAGCCTCCCGCTATCGGGAGGCCTTTTTTTCGATTAGGTAGCTAATCGTTAAGACTCATTGCTGTGCGTACTGCATTGAGTGCATCGATCATTCCATGACCAAAGACTGCATTAGGGACTTCATGACCAGGAAACCCAGAACAACTCTTACGTGTCGTCATTGGCGCTGCTGTCTGACGAAGAATCTCATTTGTTTGAGCAATATCGCCCTGTAACTCCGGCTTGGCGGACCACAACAGGGCAACAACACCAGCGACATGAGGGGCTGCCATCGATGTGCCAGACTTATCATCATAATCATTAACACCCGTGTGGACTGCTGAGCGTATCAATGTCCCTGGCGCGATGACATGCGGCACAAGTCCACCGTCCCAAGCTGAAGGCCCGACACTTGAAAAGTAGGCGATATCTTTTGTATAGCGATTATAGGCACCGACAGACACGAGTGCCTGGGAGTATGTACTTGGTGCATCGGCAATCGAATCACAAGAAGGGCCGTCATTACCTGCAGCAACGATCACCATAATCCCTGCCGCTTTAAGCGCCTCAATCGCATCAAGTAACTCTCCACCCGTGCAGCCTTCATCACGGGGACAAGACCAAGAATTATTGACGATATGAGGGGCAAGATCGACACGTCCTTGCTGTCTTGGATTTCCGCCGATTGGATAAGGTGCTAGAAAGAACTCAAAACACTCAAGGTATGAGGCAACACTACCAACACCATCATCCATATTACGACAGCCAATCCACTTGGCTTCAGGAGCAACTCCTATTTGGTTATCGTCGCCATCATCACCTACCATCGTACCCATAGTATGAGTGCCGTGCCCCCGATCATCACAAGGGAATGAGCTATCATTGCCACAGTCGTTATTCTGAGAGTCGTGAATCGCATCGTGCCAATTGTAATTGTGATCAACACCCTTATCAGTGTAACCGCGGTACTGTCTTTTGATTGATTGATGATCCCATCGGTAGCCTGTATCCTGACCAGCAATGACAATCCCCTGTCCTTTTACGTTAAACTCTTGCCATACTTGATCGGCTTTGATGAGTTTAAGGTGACTGCGGACTCCGGTTAGATGTCTATCATGAGATTTCTCACTTTTTATTTCCGATAGCCTAGCCTTGTTGTTTAATCGAATCGATTCAATTTCTTCGAAAGCAGAAAGCAAGCTGATCATCTTCTGGTCGATATTTTTTATCAGAATAGCGTTTTCAATGTAAAATGCTCGATAATCTAACTTGCGAGCATTCAACCAAGATAAAAGTTTTTTCTGGGAAACATTCGCTGTATCAACGAGGGCCTTGTAGACAAATTCAAGCTTGGCAAGTCTCGTTTCTTCTAGCTGCACTTTTGATAAGTCTGCCTTCATGGAAAGATATAAAATGACATCCACCTGTTCCGACTGGGTAAGTGCATCTGAGACGGTTTGGTGAACTTTTTCACTCGCAACCGAAGAACCTGCTTGAGAGAAAAAAAGTAAGATTAAAAAGTAAATCCTCTTCACATTGCGCTCCTTTAGTTTAATCTCATCATTGAATTTTATTTTTTAAATTTTAGAAGAAACAGCTGCTTCTTTTCGTAACTACTAATCACCATCTCTTTTAGACCATCATCATTTAAATCGCTTAAATGTACACCTGATTGCGGCATATCGCTGAGAAGAGTTTCCTGCTTGTAGCTACCGTCAGGGTTTTGAGTCAGAATAAAAATATTTGGAGAACCATCGCCACTCAGAAGTATATCAATGTCCTGGTCTCCATCAATATCGCCCCAACTAAAGACT
>CAZBDM010000522.1:0-3816 GCA_964490675.1 uncultured Oligoflexales bacterium | reverse complement strand
GTTTGTCATTAGGCCGGCTAACTAGGAAGGTCCTAAGTGTTGAGGCCTTGTGCGTCGCTGATGGCTTTTTTAATGTCGTCACTATGAAGGAGTTTCATTTCTTTAGGCACAGAGCGTCGAGCCAATCCAAACAGAACCTTACCAGGGCCGATTTCAAAAAACGTCTGACATTTTTCTTCGACCGCCGCTTCGAGAATTTTAGTCCAAAGAACCGGACTATCGATTTGTTTGACGAGACAATCGATGGTGTAAGGGTTGGCGATTTGGCCGGTTAAGTTAGCGAATATTTTTTTGTCTGACTCTTTAAGCTGGGTGTCTTGAAGCTTTGGGGTCATCTCTTCTCTTGCAGGCGCCATAAGACTTGAATGGAAAGGTGCGGAAACCGGTAGAAGTGTGCACCTGATTTTTTCTTCTGTTAAGAGCTCGACAACTCTATCGACGGCTTTTTTATGGCCGGATATGATTTGCTGAGCGGGACTATTGAAGTTGACGACTTCGACCTTACCTAGACTGCTGTCGATTACCGAGCATTTTGAAACGAGTTCGTCAGGGTTATAGCCAATAACTGCAGCCATTGCACCGACACCTTCTGGAACGGCTTTCTGCATGGCTTCCCCACGCAAACGCACCAGTCTTACTGCTTCCGAAAAATCTAAATAACCAGCCGCAACGAGCGCTGAGTATTCGCCAAGGCTGTGTCCGGCGAAATGTAGGGGGGCGAGGCTCGATTCGCTTTTTAAAACCCTCCAAACCGCAATACTTGTCGTTAAAATGGCCGGCTGTTGGTTAGCGGTGAGTTTGAGGTCATCTGCTGGGCCTTCGAAACAAAGTTTCTTGAGGGGAAGACCTAAGATGTCATCAGCTTCGTCGAATGTTTCTCTGGCTACTTGGAACTCTTCATATAAGAATTTGCCCATGCCAACAGACTGTGAGCCCTGGCCGGGAAACATTGCTAATATATTTTGCATTGATTAAGACTCGACGTTGAAGTCGGAGTTGCTACCGTCCCAGCCCATGTTCGCCTTTGGCTCCATGACTTGCTGGCCGTTGTGAAAGCCACAAGCGTGGCAAGCAATATGCGGTCGTTTAACTTCATTGCAGTTTGCACAAACAGATAAGCCTGGAGCTTTTAAGGCGTGATGCGAGCGGCGCATGTTTCTTTTAGATCGCGATGTTCGATACTTAGGTGTTGGCATCGTAAAAACTCCAAAAAGACCAATTAATAGTTCCGTTCTCTTATTACAGAGAGTCTAGATATCTAACCAATCATGCAAAGAAGGTCAATAAATTTATCTCTCGAGCGTCGAGAAGGAGCTTGCTCGGCATCTTTACCTAACCGATTGGAGAAATAGAACTCTTCCTCCATTTGACAGTCTGCCGGTGACATAGACCGACGATCTTAGCGACAAGCGTGATCCAAAAGCCGCCTTGAAAAACTTTACAGTCAGGACCTGTCCGGAAGAGTCGAGCATCGGAAGCTGACATTTTAGTGCGCAGTTTTTGATGAGGCTGCGGTTGTAGCGAAGGGGCCCAACTGTGACAATTTGACCATTGCGCGCTGCAAGCTGATTGACTGACCTCAGAGCTCCACCGGTGGCGGTCGGCAGTTTCCTCTGGGGAGTCAAAACCGGCTTAGGCTTAGGTTTTGGCTTAGGTCGCGGCTTTGCAGTGGCGAAAGGTTTTGGAGAAGGATTTTGCTTTTTTACAGCGGGTTTCGATCGCCTTGAGTCCACTTTTTTGAGAGATGGAGGGGGGGGAGGATTTTTATTGACGCTTTTGTTGATCACCGTGCGAGGGCTTTTTCTCGGTGTCGAATAATCAACTGGTTTTTGCCGGCCGAAGATAAATAAAATAGCGAGACTAAGGACAAAAAGTGCGACCGAAGCAATGATAAGATAGGTTTGCGATGACGGCTTTGCTCTTGCGTCGAAGCTTTTGAGGTCGTCTGGCCTAATTGCAGGACTGAGATTGCCAGCACCTACAAAAGGCTTTTGAGGAGCGGCTAAAGTCAAGGGTGAGGCTTTCGCCTTAGCGTAGATCTTAATAAACTTCTCGATGGAAACCTTCACTTCGCTGGCGTTTTTTCTAACCTGCACGTGCGGCGAGAGCATACCTGATTGATACATTTCGAGAATTTCTGCTGGGGACATCGGGCCCAATATGCGACCTTTGGCGTCTTCAATGAAAAAGCGCTTGGTGCTTTTATCTGCGCCATCAAACGGAGTTGGATCTGTTTTCGGTGCATCGAAGTTTTGTGCGACCGAAGGGTCAGCGAGAGCAAGGCCGGCTCCTCCGCCGCGTTGAAAGTTGCGTTCGGTTTTTCTGCGCTCCGCTTCTCTTCTGTCATTCGCGTCGCGTCTGTCCTCAATGGTTACCGAGACCGCTTTTGATTTCAACGGGTTGGCGATTTTTGTCGTTCGCTTTTCTTCTTGATGCCCGCTAAGTGATACAACTGTGCCGCCAGAGTTTTGGTCTTGAATGGGGTTATTGTCGATTGAAGTATCGAAAATTTCATCGACATCGAGAAGGTCTTGCATGATATTCGAGTTCAGGCGTGAGATTTTGTCGAAAGGATCAATAAGTCCTTGACGCAGGTGCTCTCTAATCTGAGCTGCGCTTAAGGGTCCGATCTTTTCGTCGTCTCTATGTACGTACCAAATCTCTGCGGTCATGACTTCTTGGTCCTATCCTTCTGATTTCACATCGGAAGTTAATCTAAAAGCATTCAGTCCCTTAAGTCTAAGTCAATAAAAACATTGACTTAAATATTTCTTCTGGTTGGCATATAAAAAAAATGCTGGGACGTGAGAAAATTGATGGTATGAATCCCTGATCCGAATTTCTAGACGGTTGATGTGTTGCTTCGTCTTCGTGAAATCCTCACGTACCACTGCGTACACTGCGGTTTCACTCCTCCTCGCGACTTTCACCCGTCTGAACTTCGAATCCGTTGTATTAAGGACTATTTTCAGAAAATTTCGGATCCCGGATGAATTTTGCTACAAAAGCGACTTTTTTGAGCTTAGAAAGTCCCTAAAAATCAGTACACGGAGCTAAGATGCGTATAAAAGTCAGTGATATTGTCGATCCTCTTACCATAGATGTCGAAGGAGATGAAGCGTGGCTTGGTAAGATATACGAGTCTTTTGGCGTCGACAAAGGCCAGAAAAGTGCTACCGTTTCAGGTAGTTTGATGATTTTTCCAGAGCAAGCGGGAGTCGTATTGGTGAGAGGTAAGGTTGAATTTACGCCCCCAGTCGACTGCAGCCGATGCGGCAAAATTATCCCTTGGCCCATTTCTGAAAGCATCGAAGTCGCCTACACCACCAAATCCGAGAAGAACGAGAGCGGGCCTCACGCAATCGTTGACCTTAGACCACAAGACTTAGACGAGTATCTCGTGGAAAACGACGAGATCGATATCGAAGTTTTAATCAACGAATTTATCCAGGTCGCTGTTCCGACCAGGAAGGTTTTAACGGATGAAGATGACAGGTGTAAAATCTGTGGAGAAGACCTTGCAGGCGACAGTGTCTACGGACAAGAAAACGAGAGCGAGCCAACCGACAACCCGTTTGCCAAGCTCAAGGGTTTGAAGCTTAAAAATTAGATCGATTTCCTATAGCATTCCCCATTTTTTCTCGGTATCTTAGCGACCCGAGTGCACATTGCATTCTCAATTTTACCAAGCTGGGCACGGACACGAAGGTGTGTCACAACAAGACACCCCCGTTCCCGAAGTAACAACCTTCGTCACAGGAGAAAAATCTATGGCAGTTTCAGTCAACATGCGCGAGCTTCTTAACGCTGGCGTTC
>CAZBDM010000521.1:1814-3831 GCA_964490675.1 uncultured Oligoflexales bacterium | reverse complement strand
CTCTTCCATTTTTTTAGTTAGTGGATTCTTCATAAAAGCTTTAATCAAACATTCTTTGTTTGTATAAGTGTAGTGAGTGACAGAGACGTTGTTATTACCAGACGCGCGAGCTGCAACATAACCACTTTTCATCTTGCACCAGCGCTTATACTCAATCGCTCGTTTGGCACACTCAAAGCCATAACGATCTGCGCTTGGCCTGCGTTTGCTAATATACGTATCAACAAACCACTGGTTCGTTTTGACATCACGATCACAGTCACCTTTAATAATGACCGTACAAATTCCTCCGGTTATTTTTCGATTAAACTCAGCTCTCGTCAACCCAAGCACTTCCGCATCTTCTCCATCAAGTAAGGTCATAATGTCTGGATGACTGATATCCTCTCCAGACTCCTCGGCTCCAGAAAACTCCTGAGCATCAGATGGTACAGGTGGAAGCTCCGGATGGTCTTCCAAATCATCATCTTCGATTTCAACTTCTGCTGCAGCTTGATCTTGATCATCCCCTTGTCCATTACGCCCATCAAGCATTTCAGCATCTTGGCAGGCTACGATAAGAGCCAGCAAACCGGATAACATGAGTACAGATCTCTTCATTTTTATTTCCCCTTGAAAATGAGTGTATGACATCTTACGAAAGCTAGTGCAGATGCCGTTCCACTTTAGGCAACGCTTTCCAGCAATGAATAAGTCGCAATAATCATTGCCGGTTTTTGCAGAATCAAAATCCAAGAAAAATGACAAAAGAATAGTGGATAAAAAATGGATCGCCTTTGAGGCTTTTTTAATAAATTGAAATCACTAATTTTTGTTGGTGTTAGGTCAATGACATCTGTCACTTGTGGTGTTTTAATCAAGCATTAGATTCAACTCATTGAAGTTATAGAAAAAAATGGGATCGCCATTGTCAACGAGCAAGCTTGATTCTTTAACAAGAGCACTATAAGCCCTTACAACCAGTGTTTTTGGATAAGAGTCAGCAACTCTTTTGGCTTCCCTAAAACAAAATCCGTACCTGCTGGCGCCTCGTGACGATAACCCCACGAAGCCCATATTGCTTTGCAATGAGCTGCTTTCGCCGCCTCAATATCTTGAGGGCTATCTCCGACCATTAAGGCCGGATGCTTTGCATCTAAATCAGCCATACTTCTAGCGAGCATGAGAGGTTGTGGACCTGGTTTTTTATGGGAGGTTGTATCACCCCCAATGACACCGACAAACATATTTTGCCAGTTAAAGTGTTCGACAATTCTTTTTACCAACTTCTCTGACTTGTTACTGGCAATAGCTAAAAGAACGTTTGATTTATGAAGACTATTTAAAACCTCTTCGATACCGGGGAATGGCTTGGTATGTTCGATGAGGTTCTTTTGATAGATCTCTAGAAAAACGTCGCGATAGTGTGAGAATTCTTCCGCCGAATTGGGTTGTAAGACTCTTTCGATAAAAGGACCGAGACCATCCCCCAAGGCAGACTTCACTTCGGTCTTACTGAGAACGGGTAATGATAATTTTTTACAGGCTTTTTCTGCAGATAAATAGATATCTTCTAGGCTGTCGATCAAAGTACCGTCTAAGTCGCAAATAAGTAGTATTCGGTGACCCATAGCGCTCTCCCTCAGGTTAAACCTTATAAGGAGTTTAAGCCACCTTTCAGATAAAAGCACTGATTAAACTGATTCTGACGCAGATAAAGAGCAGCGTTGTAACTTCTTCTTCCATCATCACAAATCATCATCATTTGATCGTAAGATTTTAGTTGTTGAAAAACATCGCCTCTCTTAAACACATCTATCGACAATGCCCCAGCGATGTTCTTTTCGCCAGGCTTAAGACGTACGTCGATGATCACCGTCAGAGAGGTTTTTATTTGGTTAAATTGGTCAATAGATAAAGCAATACCCTGTTCAAGTGATTTTATCTCCTCTAGCATTGTAGTGACTTTTTTAAAATCGAGACCTGATATTTCGCAAATTTCTTTTTGATCCGGTGTTTCCCTATCAGAGGTGAAATG
>CAZBDM010000521.1:0-1804 GCA_964490675.1 uncultured Oligoflexales bacterium | reverse complement strand
AGACTTGGATCGTCCGGTTGTCTTTCATCCCTGAGAAACTGCGGGGCGAAAAGAAACAAGTCTTCGAGGATGACATCGGGGTAATGCAAATTTAATTGAGAAATTCTTGTATCTTTGGTTAATCTAGTGTGCATTTATCGGTTCTTTCAAAGAGGAGAGAGACATGGGGACACCCCCTAGAAACTCAAATGTGACCATCCTATCCTACAACGGTATGATGCCCAAACTAGCGGATAACGTCTACCTTTCTGAAGGAGTGCGCATCATCGGAGATGTTGAGATCGGCAAGGCATCTAGCATCTGGTTTAATACGGTAATGAGGGGAGATGTCAATTATATTCGCATCGGTGAGCGTAGCAATATTCAAGACAATAGTGTCATTCATGTGACACATAATGGCAATCCCACTCTTATTGGCGATGACGTTACCGTCGGACACAATTGCGTCATCCACGCATGTACAATCAAAAACCTCTGTTTGATTGGAATGGGCGCAATTGTCATGGATGGTGCTGTAATTGGTGAAGAATCGATTGTTGGGGCAGGCTCAATCGTCACTCAAGGCAAAAGCTTTCCTGCACGCTCGCTTATCATTGGAGCACCTGCAAAGCTTGTCAGAACCTTAAATGATGAAGAGGTAAATTCTCTCAAGAAATCAGCACAACACTATGTCAAAGTCTCTCATCAATACCTGGATTCCAATACTTAGTAGGGGGGATAAGAAAAGACCCCGTAGCCAGAGGGATAAGCTTGAGCATCTGAAAACCCCAAATGGAGCCACATAAAAGGTCCTAAAATCATTAATCCTAACCCATAGAGACTTGAGAAACTAAATCGTTTTGCAAGTCCGATACAGATCGACAAGCCAATGAAGAGATTAATTATAGGCACGAAAAAAAACGGTAACCACCACACTGGCTTGCGAGAGATTTTGAGCAGGGTGACAATATTAACAAGTGGAATAAGAGCCTTCCACCCATGAAACCCTGCCTTTTCAAAAATCTTCCAAAAGCTCACTCCATAAAGAAAGGAAACAAAAGCAAAAAGGAACAGTAAAATTTGGTTGCTCTCTCGGTCCATATATTTAGCTCTCGAATACTGTTTTTTGTAGGAATTTGATAGACGACTCAGTTTACTTAGGCTTGCCACTTTTACTTTTTCGAGTCTTTTAGAGTAGTTTCTTTTAAGCTGCAGCGACTTTACAGATTTGTTAGCTTTGGAGTGTCTGTAGGCTGCTCTAGGCTTTTTAGCGAGTCCCATCATCATTTTTCTCTGATGGCTTCTGCAAAAATCAGGGATGACTTTAATGCTTTTTCTAACACAAGATGCTTTATCAATCCCTTTTAAAAAAGTGGGACAGTAGGCATCAATCAACTTATGGCAGCGTTGAGATTGATTTGATTGCACTGCAATACTTATAGAGGAGAAAAAAAGCGTTGAAGGACATGCGATCAACAAGAAAACCAATGATCGGAACAATAAAATACCAACAGTCTTATCCATTAGACCCACCACTACTACAACAAAAACAGCAACTTATCAGCGTGACTTCACAACCATGTGTCAGATAATTTTCGCCTCTATCGGAAGGTTTGCGCAAAAACTTTAGCAAAAATGACCTTTGTTTGGCGCTTTTACCCTAAATGCAAAAAGGACGACCTCGTTTTATTGATTTGACCAGTATAACATCAATTGTTAAGACAAAGTTTTGGTCGACCTTCTTAGGACCTCGAATGCTCCATCTCATCACTTTAATCCTTTTAGCCTTGTCCCTTAGTTGTGGTCCGCGCACCTCCTCGGACAG
>CAZBDM010000520.1:0-3843 GCA_964490675.1 uncultured Oligoflexales bacterium | reverse complement strand
AATTCCTTCAGCATTTGATGATGCGCCAGAAGTTTTAAAGGAGAACTTTGCTCTCAGCCGTTGCGTCTATCAATGGTTTGTTGCGCAGCGAGTCGATTCCAAGGATGAGAGAGAGCGTCTTCTGGAACGTTCAATGAGAAAATTTGCTGCCGAAGACGTAGCCTGGCCGCATTCTCTGATGGGTCGTAGCCAAAAACTATTGGTTGATGCTGGTGAGCCCACTAGAAGAGAACTTTTCATCGATGTTTGCCATAATCCCGCCTCGGCTATGCAGCTTGTTTCGACACTAAAGAAGAACGGCGAAAGCGCCACTGGCGCACTCAAACCAGCGATTCTGTCATTTTCCCGTGATAAAGACATAGCGGCTATTCTCGAGATTTTAGAAAGCACTTTAGGTCCTATTGTGTTATTTAAAAACTATAACGAACGCTCTATTAAAGCAGGAGATCTCCAGGGCCCCTATGAACACTTGCCGATTTTTGAAAGCTTTAATGAGGCATGGCATTATGCTCTTGACAAATGGCAAGGGCATCCAACGCCTTGGGTCGTTTGTGGAAGTTTCTTCGCGGTCGGTGAGGTGATTGATTATTTCAAGGCTCGCCCGCATCGTTGCTCCTCACATGGCAATTTACTCGGTTGCGATCCTCGTCTTCATTGTACTGTTTGACAGACCAGCTCTTCTCTACGGACAAGATGACGTACAGTCTTCCGCCGATCAACCTCCTTACGAAAGCGAGGCCCCACCGGCTGATAGTGAACTCGGTCAGACAACCGAAGCAAGTGGTCCAGAAATGTTCTTCGACGCTCAGTCGACAAGTTTTACGCGTGATGGAAACAGGCAGATTTTTGAGGGGCAAGTAGTTGCTATTGGTAACGGGGTCTTACTGGGAGCTGATCGTATTGAAATTGATCAGCTAAAGAGAGAGTTGCAGGCAAATGGTCATATTGTCATTCTTAGCGAAAACAGGGTCTTTATCGGTGAAGCATTAAAATACAATATGGCGAGTGGCAACTTCACCTTGATCAATGGGTTTATGGTGACCAACGATAAACAGCGCGCTGAGCGTATCGTCAATCAGATCCTGGGTCTTTCGAGTAGCGAGTTAGAATTTCAAATCGCTAAAGTACAGCGTTTAAAAGAAATCGGAGTCGCAAAAAAAGAACTGCGTGAGGAGTATCGCAGTAAAACAATCGAGGGGATTGAGGACGACAGCGTCGTTGATCGCTATGCACTGCTTCTAGAAAGAGAAGAAGCGATCAATCAACAAGAGAATCCCGCTTTAGCAAGTATGAGTCCGGCAAAAAGACGGGCTTTCAAAAGCCGCCGCAAGTTTTGGAAACGAAGCAAGGAATCACAAAACAAGATCAATTCACCGACCCTGTTTCGGTATTACTTCCGGATCAATGGTAAGCGTATTGAAAAGATAGATGAGAATGATTACTACGCTCATGAGGCGACTTTTACCCCTTGCCGTTGTGAAGATGATGAAACTCCCGCATGGGGTTTTCGGACCGAAAAGATCGAGGCGCAAGTGGGTGGGTATGCAGATCTTTATCACCCAATTCTTGAAATCAAGGGAATTCCGGTTCTTTATTTGCCCTATATGAAGGTTCCTATAAAAGATCAGCGTCAGTCAGGTTTTTTAATCCCTGATATCGCCTGGGACAGTGAGCTTGGGAACGTTTATTCGCAACCTGTTTATCTTGCTATCGATGAGCAAAGCGATGCGACTTTGACGACTGAGATCATTGAAAAGCGAGGTACGAGGTTAGGGGCTGAATATCGCCGACAGAATAAGAAGTATTCAGGTTGGCAAGTAAACTTTGAGGCGATTAGGGATCGAAAATGGGTTGAAGAGACTTCCGGGCGAAGGGAACTGATTAGAGCCTACTCGCTTGGACTTGATGAAGCTGCAGAAGAAGCGCAGCCGACAACCCCTTTCAACCTTGGTTTAAAGTCTGATGAGGAACTTTCAGATGCAGCGCGCGATCGGCTGAAGCAACCGAGCTGGTGGCAGGAAAAAGGTCTCGAATATTGTTTAGAGAACGAAGAGAATCAGGAAGCCTGTCGGACAGGCGTCGTCGAAAACTACTTGCAGCCTCCACTCAATTCTTGGCGAGGAAGTCTTTCCTGGCAAGGCCTAAGTATTTTAGCTCCGCGGCTTTCAGTTGTTGGCGAAGGTGAGATATTATCTGATCACCGCTACACAGAAGACCTTTTTGTCGCAAGAAACCTTCTACAATCTTTTAATGGCAGTGACGTAAAGTCTTTTTCAAAGTCAAAAGTAGGTGTTCACCTCGATGCAGAAAAATATTATCTTGGGATCTCTTCACTTCTTGGTGATAATATGCGGCTTAATCGAAGGTTTGCAGGTCAACAATTACCAGCAAATATCACCTACCAGACCCGCATGTTTCCTCTGCTTGATCCTTTCAATTGGCCGACGCCTTATGGGCAATTTGATTTAAAGTTACGTCATATATCCACCGAAGAAAGTCAGCAACTAGCATTTACAGACCCTCAAGATGTCACTCGAGTCAATAGTCTTGGGACTGGTGATTGGGTTAAAGGTCGTTTTAATTTGGTGTCACCAATTGTTAGTGACATGGTTGTCCAGGTCGATCACTTCGCAGATTTTGAAACAAGACTGATCAATCACGACAAAGTCGACTACGATCAGATTAATCAAGAAGATGAATGGGTCGTCGGTGAAAAGGTACCTGGTGGCAGTAAGACCTCAAGTTCAATTCAAAGCTGGCGCACAGGTGTTCGTTTTAGCTTACCGATTGATGGAACGATGCAGCTGTCAGAAGAGTCTTTAGAAGATGCGAAGCCTGGTCTGCCACCCCGTAAAAGATATCTCCAACATATCATGGACTGGGGAATCGAGCTATCGGTGCGACCCACCGTCATTAGGCGAGGGGCATACGGTGAGGTTTACGATCAAACTGACGAGTTTGGTAACCCGCAAACAGGTTCAAAGTTACTGACTTACTTTGCAGAAGATCGGAAAGCCGATGAAGTTGTATACAATAAAGATGAACGATATGACTCTGATAATGACGCGATGGTTCCCCATCAAAAAATTACATTCTCTACTCGCCATGAGTGGCATCTTTTTAATAAAGGTTGGTCGGTCATCCCAGCAGCGACTAAACCGAAAGATGGTTCTCAGCAAGAAACAAAAGAGAGTTACATTAGCCGCGCTCGTAGAGAGCTTCTTTACAGCACCGATCGGCCAGTCAGTAGCGATCAAGATATGTTTGATGAAAACGAAAGTTGGTTTGTTAATCGCTATCGTTTGTCCGAGTCAGATAGGATTGTGCCGGTAATCTTTAACTCTAAAATTAGCTATGACCAGACGAAAGAAGACCGACGCAAACAAAGGGAAGAAGAACAAGAAAATAGCGCGATCTCTCTTCCTGAGCCCTGGTCACCAGTATATGCTGATTTAGCGGTGAGCTGGAATCGTTGGGCGTCTAAGACAACGATCGAATATAACCTTTATAAGAAGATCACAACTAAACTTGGGTTTTCTTTGGGGTTACCAAGAATTTTAAAGACCGGTCTTGGCTTTAGCTATCTGCAAGAAAAACAACCGGTTGAAAATGACCTTGGCGGATTTGATGCCAAGACAACAACAACCCGATCTGCGAGTTTATCGACGGGACTCATTCCTCGCATCTCGACAAACGTCAAAGCCAGTCGACAGATGATCGAAGGTGATCGAGCTGAAAATTATGAAACCCGTGTCGCCTTTGCCTATAACGATCGTTCGGAGTGTTGGGGGCTGAGTTTTGTTAGAGTTAAGGAATACAAGAAAGATGAAAATGAGGCTTCTT
>CAZBDM010000519.1:1231-3847 GCA_964490675.1 uncultured Oligoflexales bacterium | reverse complement strand
CAAATACTAGGGCCACATCCTTCTCATCTACTAGAAGGCTCATCGTCTATTTGGCTGTTAATCTAAATTTATATGAAAACAGATGGCTTTGGTCTGGTTAGCTACGCTTTGAGGTGGTTATCTAACAACTAAGATACCTCCAAACTTCCCATGGCTAAATCACTAACTTCCTCAGTGGAATGCCCTGCTTCACTGTGAGAGAAGATTCTAAAGACACAAATATGTCCAATCCTACCCCATTGACATCAACCAATCGAAGGTGGGCCATATCACCACTATCAGTTGCTTGAATTTCTGCTGTAGCTGAATCATGATGACATCAGAACTCCAACGTCATACACCCTTACAGTGACATGATGATTGTGCCCCAGAGGCTATTGGCTGACATATCAGCAAACATCAAGGCTAGGTATTAATTCAGGGATATTCAGAAATACCGGAGCTTAGGTATAATGATAGTGGATGAATCACATTAGAATTTTAATACGACTTATATAAGGTCGTTAACGTGAAAGCAATTATATCATTTTCATTACTTATTTTATCACTTCCATGTTTCGGCTCCCGAGGTTGGGTGTTCAATTTTGCACAAGCCAAATCTTGCTCACGAAATATTACCAGCTCTTTAAGTGGAGGAAAAAAAGTTCCATTAACAGCGTCGATGAAGAAGTCACTTTTATTGGCTTATACAAACTATCTGAAGCGCAACCGCAAAGAAGTTGCATTTTTTTAAATGAAGTTTCTCCTCATGATCCACACTAGCTATTTATTGTAATGAAAGCAGCATCCAACATGGCAGCAAGAGATTTTATGCGATCGCAAGTGCCTTGTTGTAAGAATAATTTAGTCGATCGTCGCATTTTTTCTATTTCAATCTAATTTTGATTCCGGGCATTACGGTTCCATCTTCTTTTGCTCGTGATTTTACTCGAAATTCGCATACTTTATCAGGCCAGATCTTGCGAATCGCTTGCATCTCTGAAGAAATGTTTCGCCTTGTGGTATCTTTTAAAGCCTTTCGCAACTCTGCTTGCATTTCAGCGAACTGTCGCAAATAAGTATCTGCTATGGGGTCTCCCTCTTGCATTGCAGCCAACACTTTTGTGAGTCCAACCGCATCAATGATTGCAGTGATCAGTCCTCTTCCCGTTAAGATACTAGATGACATTCTCGCATCAGCAATGATTGAAATGAGTCTGTTGGCTACCGTATCGTTCACCGTAGATTCGATCAAGTGGACACTGAATCTTTTGTCGATTTTAAAAGAACTCGTATCAACGACAGTAGCGTACTCGGGATTTTTAGCAAACATATCTGCAATCCGTTGTCTGATCTCATCATCGCTAAAGGTTTCTAGGACGGGAAAGAATCCATATGCCCACCTTCTTCCTTGATATTCATCAAGAAGTATGCGCATAGGTGTGGTTTCGGGATCCGTTCTTCTTGTAATGGGAAAAAAAGCTCTTTTGTACGAGGAAAAAGGTTTGTCAAAATAGACGATGATATATTGATAGGGTGCAACTATCCCCGTATCACGCGTTGTAGTGAATTCTTTCAGGAGCTTGATATCAAGAAGAGACGAAGGATTGGCCCCTTCAGCAATGACTAGATGCCTAACGTCTAAGATTTCACCATTGGAAAGAGTCACGTTTAATTGTTCAATCGAATTTGGCTTCGTTTGGACGTTGACCATATTGGTTTGTGGAAGAAACCTAATTCCAGCTTCTTTTATTTTGGCTCTTAGAAAATCTTCTAATCGGCTCAAACGCGCAAAACCGATCCAACCTTCGTGGATAGGGGGATCAGCAAAGTCGAATTGGTTGACAAGGTCTGGACTATAGGTCGCAGCTGGTATCCGATAAAATCCAGGCTCAAATCCAAGACTAGAGAGAACCATAGCAGCAAATCGGTCTAAGCCAACAACGTTATCGCGAATGGGACGATCTCTTTTTTCAACCACCACTATGTCAACGTCGATAACTAATTCGTTCATAAGCCAAGCAGAAAGCAGACCCGCTGGCCCTCCCCCCGAAATTAAGATCACTGGTTTAGACAAACAGTTACCTGCCCATAGAAAGAATATTACTGATATCAAGCCCGCCTTGAAACACAACGGTATAACGGAAAGGATTTTCCTCAAACGTTCAACCTTTGTTCTAGGTTTGAGTTCGCGCAAAAAAGTGGCTAACAAAATCGAAATTGACTTGCAAGACCTGATTCTATAATCAGACACCCAGAATTTCCCCACCATAATGTATGTTTATCATCTCGATAGGTTAGATTTGGTCTCCCAGCCATATTAATTCTTGCTTCCTCTCCCCCCCTTTGGTACTGAGGCGATGCGCGGCATAACATTTAACTTACTTTTAAACTCTTTGGCGGATGATTTTTGCGAAGTAGACCGATCAGCGACAACGATTGGACCCTGACCTTTTTGCTTTAGCCCTTAAAGTTACATTTTGGTTGCCTACTCAGCTTCAGGCAGTTGAGGACAGACCATTGGTTGTTAATGGATGTGAGTTTTTGGTTGCAAGCAAAGGCGAGCAGGAAGAGGCTGAAATGGTGTGGTCGAAGGCTTTTTCAAGACACTGAAAAATGAGTATGTTTACTTCAGCG
>CAZBDM010000519.1:0-1221 GCA_964490675.1 uncultured Oligoflexales bacterium | reverse complement strand
TTAGGAGATTTTCGAATGGATTGAATGTTTCTATAATCGCGCGCGTTTACATGCTTCACTTGGCTTTACGAGTCCGGCAAAATATGAATTGTCAGCTTAACTCAATGTCAACAAGATCTTGGAAACTCCAAGTCCATAATCTGCTAAGCATTTAATAAAACTAGAAGTTTTCAGATTGATAAAAGTGTTTATTTTGTGTATATTGTGACCAGTCTGCGACCCTTTTAGATCATAGACTCCCTCTCTCCAGCACATATGGCTGGATTACTCAACATAGCTTTAATCAAAACAAGAAGCCCTCAACATGTTTCTGAAATCGATTGTGTTTATGTTTCTTTTTTTACTTGTCAGCAGTACTCCGTCAACTGTTGAGGGAAACGAGTGTGAAAAAACAACCATGTCACCTAGGCAACAAAGATTTCTCGACGCTTTTGATCATTACATGGCTCAAAGGTTTGCTCCGACGATATTTCCTATTGAAAGAGAGCTTTTCTTTGGAATGTATCCGATAGAAAATTGGAAGTCGTTAAAACCTCGCATTTTAGAGGCAGCAGGGCTCGAAGAGTTTCCCGAAATGATACTGGTGATCTTTGACCGTTCAGAAGAGGAAATTCAGTTTTGGCGTGACCAAAATGAAGTGGGAGCGCATCTAGGTAATGAATTGCAGATGCGGGATGGTGAGACAACCTTTTCAAGGATTCCAGGCAAGATCGAGAGCTGTAGTTTTAGATATGACGGAAGTACTACGCAATCAACTCTCGAAAGCTTAGGCTTCATACCACCAAACCTCGGCTCTTGCGAATTAAGTAGGGAGGCCTACGAAACAGCTGACAGAATCATCTCGAGCAGGGGCTCATTAATCGTTACTTTTTCTGGATTAACCGATTCCAGGGCTAACCGTGAGCTTTTGAGCATGGGCGCGGATCTTCAAGAAAAGGGCCATCGTATCGTCACGATCGTTTCTCGGCCAAGACGCTTTTGGCCTAAAGACTTAACTGAAGATGCCATAAACCCTATTGAGTGGGAATCTAAAATCATCGAAGAGACAGCAATAAGAATGCAGGCTTCTGCAAGAGCTAAACTTAGAAACTTCCTCTCACCAATCGTGAGAGTGCACCCTTATCTCATAAGAAGAGTGCGTAGACAACTCATCGAAGATGCCGATATAGAAGTAGAAAGATTTGTTGCTGCAACTTTTAAACAACACTCAACAGTGCATGA
>CAZBDM010000518.1:2397-3867 GCA_964490675.1 uncultured Oligoflexales bacterium | reverse complement strand
GGTGAGCTCGGCCTTCAAACGAGTCTTGGCGGCTGTGATATCGGTCAGGTACCCCGCTTCACCTTTTTGCCTAGAGTAGTAAGCGACCTTTGCGACCAGGTAACTGATAACAGCGTCTCTAACTCTTGCTTTTTCTTCGAGTCTCAGATCTTGCCAAGCTTTGTCCATAAGATCAGGATCTGTCTCTATACCATCGGCACTAAACTTGTAACGTAAGCTTCTGATTGCTGGATCATCGAAGAGTTCCAAGAAAAACCGGACCTGCTCGTCATGACTTGGCGCTTCAATTGGACTTGTTTCGGTGCGGGCTATGAGACCGTAAGCAGCCTCTGGAAGAGAGTCCAATTTTGCCAATTCTTCTTCAGTGGCAATGATTAGGACTGAGATTCCTGGTTCGGGCCTTTCGGAAAAGTCGGGCAGGTCGATCTTTCTTCCTTCCGTTTCGAGCATATAGATGGCGCTAGGCAGTAATTCCGCTGAGCCGACAGGTGTCGTGTCAAAAGTCACTGAAGCACCATCAGGATCACCACTTTCGGCAGCTTCATCAACTCCCACATGAGAAAGACGGAAGCCTTCACCAGATTCTGGCTTTAGTCTATCCATAGTCTGCAAAGTCGATAAGTCGGCAAGTAAGACAACTCTTCTTCCGTTAGAGCGTTCTCGCATGGTCTCAAGAGCTTCCAAAAATCCATCCTGGTCCTTAACAGTTGGTTGCAGAACATGGAAACGAAGGTTTGGGTTATTACGACAAAAGGTTCCTGTTTCACAGTCATGCCAGGTCGCCATGACTGTATTCATAAGAAAGTTTCTGTGTTGAGGAGGTACGATCAGAATTTTATGGCTGGGCGCCTGTGATGTATCCGCCATACCGTTAAGAAACGATCTTAAACCTGAGAAGAGATCAGGTCTGAATCTTCTCGTTCCGCGGTCTAAGACCTCTTTCAATGGGCTTTTGTCTTGACGTTTGTTGGTCTCAGTGACGAGAAATGGGAAAAAGCCAGACTCAAGTTCGGCTGAACTACTGACCGCTGCCAAATCATTAGGGAACTGTCGCGATGCAGCAGCACTGTTGGGGAAGACCGTAGTTGTACCCGTGACTAGCTTTGCTTCAAGCTCAGGGTCTCTAAGGTCGATGTTTTGTCCGAGCGCCCAGTAGAGGGTTCCCTTTTTGTCGTAGATTGGATGGTCTGATAAGGCAGCAAGTTCTATTGGTTTTGTATCGAGGTCGATCTTATTTCCAATGCGCTTGACAGTATATCTATCACTGTGTTCGTCCTTGGAAGCCTTAAAAACATAGATTAATGGCTTTCTACTGTCGTTTTCTGGGTTGACCACTAAACCCACCTGTGCCTCTTCTACTGGTAGTGAAGGAGTGGTGAGTTTTGCAAAGTCAATGCCGTTGATTCGCCCTCCCGAAACCGCTTCTGAATGGATGAGTCCTTGTTTCTCACCGACGAAAAATGCGATGAG
>CAZBDM010000518.1:948-2387 GCA_964490675.1 uncultured Oligoflexales bacterium | reverse complement strand
CTGACATCTGATCGGCCTCCGGCAAAGTCTTTGTCAATCCCTAATAAAAAGACATGAATGACCTCAAGTGATCTGCGAATATTGATTTTTTTATGATCCCATATGAGAAACTTTTCGCCGGAACCCGTATCGAACGGTATAAGCTCCCCGGCAACGACGAGTCGACTAACTGGATCCTTTGAAAAATAGACGCCACTTTTTCGATCCTCAACATCAAGTCGACTATCATCGTATCTCCTGTAAACAAGGTTTTGACCGATGGGTCTTTCTTCAAGAGGGGCGATAAAGCCGTAGACAGCTTTTCCAGCACGTGAAGATGGACCAATTTCTATCAGTGGTGATGTTTTTGAGTCTTGTTCACCGATAGGGCGTGGGTCATTATCGAAAAAAATTTCGTTGCCAGAGGTTGTTGTTCTCTCTCGTAGTTCGCCGTCTTGGTAAAAAGTGTCTGATAACTTGAAGCTTGACCTGCTCGACATGCGACTATTTTGTAAAACGACTCTTTCGTAGAAAGTCACGGTTCGAGATTCGGTTTTGGCAGAAACGATGACATTAAAGGTTGTCGAACCTTTCTCCGTCTCTTGAGCGTTATCGATCACGAAGACTTCTAAATCTGCAATTTGCTCATCACCGATAAAAGTGTCGCCAATTTGGGCGGTTTTTCTATGCGCTTCGTTGACATAGTAAAGGTCCTCGTCAACGACGACGACAATGTGTTCTGTTTCGCCGTTTGAGTATCTATATAGGGGTTCACCGTTTTCACCAAAGGAAACCCTTCCTTTGATTGTCGCCTTTCTGTTACTCCCAACGACAAATTGGTCTCTTCTGCCGTTGAGAAGATCGTATTCTTGACTAGCATTTCCTCCCAATCGTGCTTTAGCTGACCTTGAGACACTGACGGATCCGTTTGTGGGATCGACAAAAGCCAGCGGGATTGTTGATTCATGAAGACTTTCTGCTTCGACATCAAATCTCGCCATGCGTTGTTTAATGTCGACAAGAAAGCCGGGATCACCCAAACTCGCTGAAGATAAAGCATACTGTGCAGCGGGAGAGAAGAAAAAGCCGTCAGATTCAGAAAAAAGTCGTGAAAGACGGTTTGAGTCTCGATAATCGTAAGACAGAATTAAAGGAAGGGGTGCCTGTTCGGTTGTCGACCAGTTTTGCGGGAGAGATACGACAAAACTAATACCATCTCCCGAAGACTGGACGAGATCAGAATGGAGTGAAATAGCCAAAAGATTTTTGTTACCACGAGAAACATGTTTATGCCAGGTTGAGATAGACTCGAGATTCTTGATGTCCGGAAGTGCCGAGCGCACTTTACTCAATGGGTCCATCAAGCGACTGCCATCCTCGCCGAAGACTACGAAAGTGTTAGGGTCATGGGCACGACTGTCGGTATTGATAAGGTAAATCTTACCTCCGACAACGACAAG
>CAZBDM010000518.1:0-938 GCA_964490675.1 uncultured Oligoflexales bacterium | reverse complement strand
AAGGACGCCTGTCCTAAACCCGCCAGTTGCGGGAACGCCAAGTGCTGCCGCTAGAAGGGGTTCGCTTGCTGTTTGTCCACGAACGTAAACCCCGGGTTTGTAACCAGCTGTTTCCTCTGTGATGATGACGTAGGGATTACCGCCATCATAAGAAACTTCGTGTTGAGTAAAGATATCCGCTTGTGCGCTCGGGGAGGCCCAGATCAACCACCCAAGAATTCCTATTGTTTTTATCCAATACTGCATATTCAACTCTTTTCAGAAAAAGGAACTTTAAGCAACGTTGATTGACTTGAGTGTTATTTCTGCGTTGGTCCTCTTTCTTCTAGCTGAGAATGGTAAATAAAAGCGACGGCGTCACTAAGAGCGCGTTTATTGTAACCAAACTCCTTGGACATGTTTTCTTCGAATCTACTGGCAAGTGCGACGGTGCGGTCGTCGGCACTGCTTGATCTTCCCCCTTTAAAATAGTTATTTAGATCTCTTAAGGTTTCCATATCATCGAAAATCCGGTCAGAAATGACGACCTTGATCGCACGAGTAAGAGGGTTTTCAAAGATAGCGTCATCTGCTCCTGCACTGGCTAGATCACCACCTTCTTGATCCCTACCTTGAATAATACGGCCGAGAGTTTCTCTTTGGAATTGTGCGACGACGGCAGTGTTAAATGGTTTGCTGGCTAACTTTGAATAGGCTTCTTTTACTTTAGTCCAATATTCGAAGTTTATTTTTCGTCGACCATCCGAGCTTTCGTAATACAACTGATCTTCGCTTAGATCGCCAGGTCGCGAGATATCAACCCCATCAGCGACGAGTGCGTCAATGGCTTCGTTCATTTCGACAAAGCGGTTAAACAGCACACCAATATCAGCTGGGTTATCCGCTAGACTTGCAGCAACATCGGCTTTTAGTCGTTCGGTCAGCCAGCGGTTGATGAG
>CAZBDM010000517.1:0-3871 GCA_964490675.1 uncultured Oligoflexales bacterium | reverse complement strand
TATCAGCAACCAATGGGATGCCCCTACTAGTGTGCAACAAGGTGTTGGAGTTAAGTTCTTCGACTCTGTTGACATTTATCATCAACTTGAAAGATCTGTTAAGTACGCCTCTCTATTCTTGCTATTAACCTTTGGAGCCTTCTTTATTTATGAGATCAGATCAGGACTTTATGTCCATCCCTTTCAATACCTTCTGGTTGGTTGCGCAAACATCATTTTTTATCTGCTTCTCTTGTCGATTTCTGAGCATTTAGACTTTCTTTATACCTATATTATCGCAGCTACGGCCGTGGTAATGATGATCAGTCTTTACGCCAAAGCTGTTCTTAAACTAAGAAGTCGATCGCTAACAATTGCTGCCGAGCTTGTCATGCTCTACGGTATTCTCTATGTCATGCTGATCGAACAGGATTACGCGCTTCTTTTAGGATCGGTTGTTTTATTTATCTGTCTTGCACTTGTTATGTACATAACTAAAGATTTAGATTTTCAAAATCTTACTAAAAAGAAAAGTGAGACTTTAGAACCTCAGGAAGCTTAATCACCAAAGAAGATACGGACAAATAGGCTTTTTCGGCTTCAACCAAATAGGAAACATGTCAGTATTAAGGCTTAGGAATAGGGAAAACAGTCGAGAAGCCTTGTCCGTAAAGCCTATTTGTCCATACTGGAATTAGAGTTGCTGGTGTTATCGGTTAAATAAGGAAATCCCGTATTTTTTTCGAGGAAAAAAAATAAATATAGACGCTTAGCTGCTTTCATCCTCAGATGTATTTCACCAAAAAATTTGTCGCCAACTCATAAAAATTTAAAAAAAGATGGGACTAAATGCACAAAGCGTTTATGCTTAGGGACCTGATTGAAAATGCTTTTTTGGTGTTGCTATGTATCAAATTTGGTTAGAAAAGATTTCTAAGACCTTAATGATTTCTCCAAGTCTTTTGGAAAATATGGCCGGGACCATGCTGGTCTTATTTATCTTTACAATCGGTCGCTCCGTCGTTATGAAGTCCCTTAAAAGTAAACTCTCCAACGATCGCCATAAAGAGATGGCTAGTGAAATTCTACCGACTCTTTTTAGACTCTTAGCGACAGCTATCCTCCTAAAGATTTGGCTAGAAGGACAGGCGAGTGTTGCGAGTTTCTTTGCGATTTCTGCATCGATTATGAACAAGATCGTTGCTTCCCTTTATGTCTACCTTTTTTATGTCGGATCGAAGCTAATCGCTGAAGCTCTTGTCAGCCTTAAGTATCACATTGATGACTCAAAACAATACACAGCAAGACGCTCTGTACAGATTGCCGTTAGTGTCATAAGCGCTTTCTTTCTTTTTAAAATCTGGGTCGCTACGACAGCAGACTTCTCTACCTATTTAGGCCTTGTTTCTGCTGGTCTTGCGATCGCCTTAAAAGATGTCATAGTCAGCCTCGTTGGATGGACTTACCTGATGACAGTACGCCCTTTTCAAATTGGCGAGAGAATCCAGCTTGGTGAGCACCGTGGAGATGTTATCGATATCAAACTCTTCCAATTTTCGATCCTTGAAACAGGCAATTGGGTGGCTGCAGATCAACCGACAGGGCGGATTCTTCACTTCCCCAATTCCTTTGTCTTCAATGATGTCATTGCCAACTACAATACCGGTTTTGAATTTATCTTTTCAGAGATGCCGATCACTTTTACGTTCGAGAGTCATTGGCGCAAAGCTCAGTCTATTTTAGAGGGCATTTTGAAAGAAGAAATCGGCCAAAACAACGAAGTCGCAAGGAGTCAGATAAGGCGCGCTTCCCGCACCATGCGCCTTAGCTTTACTCATCTCAATCCTAAGGTTATCACGTCCGTAGCCGACTCTGGAGTGACTTTGACCTTGCGCTTTCTTTGTCATGTGAGAGAAAGAAGGGCAACTGAGGAAAAACTATGGTCAAAAATCATAGAAGCTTTTGAAAGAGAAGACGATATCGATTTTGCCTACCCAACGAGGCGGGTTTATAATAATCACATAGAGGGAAAACCTGGCGCAGGTGGCCCTAAGACTGAGCCTGCTCCGCAACACTAACCCTCTTCAGATGAATGCGTCCGATGGCTTCGTCCTTGAAAAGTCAGTTTTTTTCTTATTGCTTGCGTTTTGAAGCTGTCTTCTACTTGTTTTTTAGTTTTCTCTTTTTTGTCTTTCTTTACGGGCTAGAACCCCTCGATCCACAAGCCGTCGATTGGCTTCTAATCGGTCCCACCGATGGAGAACGGCTGGTTGATAGAAGTCAGCACTACCTGGGATGGTTATTTTACCGCCACAGTTCAGCGTCATGGCCACTCGGTGAACTCGATGGCTTTGTCGAACCCTTGCAGGCTTTTCTAGCCTATACCGATTCAGTGACTTGGCTGGCGCTTTTTTTGAAACCTTTTTCAGATCTTATGCCAAAAGACTTTCAATATAGCGGCTACTGGCTTCTTTCTTCTTACCTTTTGCAAAGCCTATTCGCTTATTTAATTTTAGCAAAGTTAAATCTTAAACCAGCCGCGCGCGCAGCTGGTGTTTTCTTTCTCGTCACCAGCCCATGCCTCCTCTACCGCACGATGCACATCTCTTTATCCGCTCATTGGTTTCTTTTGGTAGCCATTTATCTCTACCTACTCACCCCTTCCTGGCGGATCTACTTGGCCTGGCTTGTCGTCAATGTCTTGTCGTTTCTTAGTCACCCTTATCTTGGTACTATGGCGTTTCCGATTTTTTTAGCTTATCTTGTTAAAAATCACCTTAACGCTAAGACTTCACCATTAGTTCTCTCGATTAATTTTTTACTTTCTTTAAGCTTCTGTCTCGTTTGCCTCTATCTTTTTGGTTACTTTAATATTCCAGGCGGAGACGTAGGTTTTCACTTTTGGGGAGGGGATGTTTTTTCATTTTTTAACAGCTTTGATCGATCTTTGTTGCCGGGATTTAAATCTAAAATGGGCCAGATTGAAGGGTTTTCTTTCCTCGGCGTAGGTCCGATTATTCTACTTCTGTTAATCATTGTGAAGCGTCAACAGAATCGTTTTTGGCGGATCTTCAAAGACAAGGCCTTTGGCCCCCTTGCTGTGACAGTGAGTCTGATGTTTGTTTATAGCCTCGGTAGTCAAGTGAGGTTTTTTTCGTTTTGGTTGATCGATCTTTCCTGGGCTTATCAACCTTTTGAATTCATAACAGGAAGCCTGCGCGCTTCCGGTCGCTATAACTGGCCGCTTCATTATGCTTTTATTATTGCAGTCGTTGTTGTTTTTGACAGATTAAAAGCAAAAAGAGCCGGTCTTATATTAGCTGTTTTAGTCGTCCTTACTTCTATCGAGCAACTTCCTCTTTGGGTCGATAGAGAAGAAAGGTCTTACAAGTCTCAGTGGAATGTTTTAACAGATAAATTCTGGAGCCAGGCTTCAAAAGACTATGAACATATCGTAATGGTCCCTCCCTACTATGAGGGCAAGCCCTGCGGAGAAAAAAGAGCGCACAGCTACGCCTCTTGGGTCCCACTGGCATGGTACGCCGGCCAAAACAATATGAGCATTAATAGCGGTTATTTAGCACGCTACCCAAAAAATCTAGAATCACTCTGTCAATCAGCAATTGAAGCGATGACAGTAGGTGATCTTTCACCTGACAGACTCTATATTTTGGCAAGAAAAACCAAACAACAATTATCTAACGACGTCTTACAGAGCCTTAACTGCCATATCATAGACGGGTTAAATGTCTGTGTGTTTGATCGCTCGGACCACTAGAATGACCAAGTTATTGATCCTGCAGTTCAGGCTAAACCCAATCGACTTTAAAAAAAGCCAGTCACAAGAAGATGAATTTCCAACCGTAGAGTACGTCAAAACCCAGTTGACCGG
>CAZBDM010000516.1:0-3872 GCA_964490675.1 uncultured Oligoflexales bacterium | reverse complement strand
TGATATCAAACCATTTATTCAAGCCAAATGTGCCTATTGTCACAGTCCTCAGGCACAAAACCCTGAACGCCCTTATCTGACAACTTATGAAGAAAATGTCAAAGAAGCGGAAGGGAGTTATGAGGAGATGCGCAAGGGAGAAATGCCGCCTCCAGATGTCGATGCACAAATGGTTGATGGTGAGCTCGCTATGTTTAAAGCATGGATGGATGCTGGCACCCCAAAAGGCGAACTTAAAGATGTGATCGTCGATGATACTAAAACGGTTGGTTACGTCGGGTTCGTCGAAGAGTATTTGAAAAAATCTTGTGTTGCTTGTCACGGGCCTGGTCAGACACCTCCACAAGTCGATACATATGCGACCGCTTTTGCCGCGGCAGATGCGATTCTGACATCCCTAAAAACCCCAACGATGCCTCCCGGTGCCACAGCAGTCGATCAATCGGCTATCGATCTGATCACGCGTTGGATTGAAGACGGCAAGCAACTTGAGGGAACCGAAAAAGTCCCATCTAGCTCAGGAGACCCTGATAACTGTTCTATATAAAGGAGAAAGATCTCGACTCTGCCCAAAAGGAGGAACTTACCCGAAGTTCCTCCTCTTTCTTTTGGAATTTAGCATTTACTGAAAAAGTTTGTGTGGTAGGCAAGCTCACGAAGCTCTTTGTAACAACTTTTGATTGTTTTTTTGCGGGCCTTACCCTGCTTTGATTTGACATCCTTGAAAAGAAGCTGGCAAGTCTTGGAGTGAATGAGAACGTCGACCCAGGCGCCAAGCTCGGTTTCATGTGCTTCATGAAGAACTTTGGCGCTTTCCTTACTATAAGCTTTACCTTCGTGCCAGTTGGCTTCGCAAGAATCAAGATCCGTGGCACATATTTTATCGACGTTTTTGAGAGTCTCATTGAAGACCATCTGGTAGCCATTGTTGGTTGTCTTAGATTTACACCACTTAATGCCTTCGACTCCTTGCTGCACAATTTCGCTTAAGCCAGCAGAAACCATATCGACTTCGGCATCAGTGAGTTTTCCTGTTTTAACCTTCGCTTCCAGGTCCTGGATTTTTTTAGTGAGGCCGGCATAATCAAAGTCAGCAGCCGACAAGGAGGTGGCCCCGAAAAAAACATTAGCGTTATTAGGCGCTTACACAAAGCGTTCATAAAAGCTCCCCAGAAAGTTAAAAAATTTCGATGACTTAATTTTATCAGACTTCTACATCTTTCAGCCATCATTTCGAGATCGGTTTGATTATCTAAAAATTTATGATTATATCATGGTTCTTACCAAAAATGATCGAGGATGAGCATATTCAATTTTCGGATTGTCCTTCAAACTTAAGTTCATGTTTGAGTCCTTTAAAAAGACTCAGGCGTAAGGCAAGGATTACCGCGGTAAAAGGCAGCCTAACAGTGATTGCCGCCGGCTGTATGATGAATGTCCATGGCAAACTTTTTTAGGTTATCCTGTCCGACCGTATAGTCGGTTTCATAGGTCTGAGGCTTTGTTTATCCTTACCACAATGTCTTTTTTCTCAATTCATGAATAAAGAGGAAAATTAAGGTAACGATGGTTCCGCCGGTAATCGTTAGGGCTGAGATGACTAAGAGCTGCCAAAACAATACGGAAAAAGTCATAGTTGATCCTTTTGTTTATTGTTCACTGAGAAGCTTCCAATCAAACTCAGACTTGCTTATGAATGTCGTTACAATTGTAATCAACATAGAAACAGCCGTACCAATAAGAGAAGCGACGAACCAACCAATTTCAAAGTAAGCGATCAGCCCGATAAGACTACCGCCAAAGATACTTAAACTAGCACCCATGGCACTTGCTCTTTTCCAATAAAGACCGGCTAGAACGGGCCAGATAATACTTCCCACCATTGGACCTGCAAAGAATAACACTTCGGCAAGAGTCGACACCTTTAGGCTACATAAGATCCACGCGAAGATGCCAAGTCCGAGCGTCGAGAAGCTTAAGGCGCGTCGGACGACATCGGCGCAAGCTGTTGGGTGAAAGAACCTCTTGTAGATATCATTAGCTAGTAGATCTGAAGTCGCCGCGAGAAGGCTATCGATACTCGAAGCGAGCGAGCAAAAAACAACGATGAAGATTATGATCGCTCCGACTTTGCCAAGTAGAGCAACGGAAACAAGTGGGCCGACCATGTCTGGTGTGGTGACGTTGATTCCCAAAGAACCGGAACTTAAGGCAATAAAGCCAGCTGCTATAGGTACGGGAATCCAAAAAAGACCTGCAAGTCCATAAGAAAGCTGGCCAAGACCTTTCCTAATGGCGAAAGCACGACTCCACCAAACGTTGGAGTGAAAGATTTCACCGATTCCAAACATAAGATTATTAAACACCGCCATGACCGCTGCTGGAAACATCACCCAGAGAAGGGCCGGCCGTTCTGTTTCGACATTCTTATATATGTTTTCTAGCTCAAAGTTTTGGATGAGCGCGACGCCAATGACAAAGACACCAATCAATATGATCAGGCTTTGGATAAAGTCCGTTCCGATAACAGCGCGCATCCCACCGAAAAGAGTATAAAGCACACAGGTTACGAGAATGACTGTCATGCCGGTGAAGTAGGGGATGCCGGCGATCGCTTCGAGAAGAAGGCCACCAGCCATACCCATACTTATCAACCAAGTAAGCGCATAGAACACTGAAACGATCATAAAAAGTGCCCAAACGCTTTGCCCGTAGCGAATCCTAATAAAGTCTCCGGAAGTATAACCATGTGGCATAAGACGGCTGATACGCTTGGCAAGAGGTGCAAAAAGAAATAGTCCAAAGGAAGCCGTTGAGTAAGCGATCATCCCCCAGATGCCAAGTTGGATGGCAAACTGTGGTGCGAGTAGGGTGGTGTTAGATGTGATCCAAGTGGCGACTGCTGTTGCTGAACCAAAAGCTAGCCCAACATTGCGGTTACAGAGAGCAAAGGACTCGAGGTCCTTTGACTTGCGTCCAAGAAAATAACCTATGAAGATCCACAAAACGGAGAGAATCGCAAGAAGAAGCCATGCTAAATTTGGATCGATAAGATTGTCGCTCATAAGGATGCCGATGCCTTTGTGTCCGCTCTGTTACCAAGAAATATGACTATGACAATGCCGATAAAGCTAAGTAGTCCGAGACCGAAGAGAGACAAAGCAAATGACTGTGAGTAGTGAACGACAGTAAGATTAATAGGAGATGACCAGGAGCTGTTCTGCGATTTAACACGAAAATAATATTTACCGTCGGAGAGGCCTGACAGGAAAGTCGATGTCTCGTTGCCTTGATAAATCTGCTGAGCTGACTGAAAATCTTCTGTTGCCGACTTTTCGACGGTAAACAGGAGAGTATCGTCATTTTTGGAATCGCTCGACCATTTCAGAAGAGCATGACCGACTTTGATCTCGTTTGGAAATTTTGAAGTAAACTCAACCTGCTCGCTAGCAGCGAAGGTCTGGTGGGAAAAAAGAAAAAAAATGATAGCGATAGCAAAACTCATGCGTTTTTCCCAAAGATTTCCGAAAGACTTCGAGAATACCACAAATCTAAGTTATCGATTGCTTCAGTTAGGTTTTCACTAACTATAATTATGTTTTCCTAAGGAGCGAAATGACACTTCGCAATAAGACGTTTGCACCCATTTCGATATGTTCGAGGCTGGACCATTCTTCCGGCGAGTGGCTGATGCCTTTTAAGCTTGGAATAAAGATCATTCCCATGGGCATATAATTTCCAAAAAACTGCCCATCATGACCCGCGCCACTATTCATGCGTATATGCTTGACCTTTAAAACTTCTGCCTCTTTCTCGATAATGTTGGCGAATTCAGTGTCACATATGGTCGGAAGGATACGACTGAGCTGCTC
>CAZBDM010000515.1:0-3873 GCA_964490675.1 uncultured Oligoflexales bacterium | reverse complement strand
CAGGATTTGATTTGTTGACACCTTGGTTAATTGTAAGCTGCGTCTTTCAGCCATTTACACGAAGTGTCATATTGTTACTTTTTACTTCTCTTTACTTAGAAACGTTCTCCTCCACTCCGGCTGGTCTTTACGTCACTTTATACTGGGTATTGGCGACTCTCACAGTGAGCTTTCGATCAAGTATTTCATGGCGCAATACGTTACCTTGGCTGAGTATTTTTTTAATTTCAGAACTTATTATCGTATCTTTTGAAGTTTTCACTGCTTACATGTTGGGAGAAGCTATTCCAACAGATCTACGTTATATTTTTACTCTTATCACGCGCCTAGTAAGCGCCATTAGTTTTGGTCTTTTACTGGTCCACTACCAGCACAAGAAAGTACTTCGCGAGGAAGAGCTGGCATGACAAAACGGATGAAAAAAGAAAGTCCGATCGTCGAATCTCGCTTTTTGTGGGCGGGTATCTTCGTTATTCTTGTAATCGCCATTCTCTCGATACGTCTTTGGTATATTCAAATCTATAAAGGCAGTCATTATCGACAAATCTCTGAAAATAACCGTATCCGTCGCATAGAAATTCTTTCACCGAGAGGAATGATTTTTGACCGTCACGGTGAAGTGGTGCTTGGCAACCGACCTTTTTTTGATCTCGTCTACATCCCTCAGTTTATCAAAGATAAAGAAACAACCTTTAAAATATTATCCCGACTACTCAACACACCATTAAGCAACTTTGACAAGATGCTCAGGGCAGGTCGGGGTCGCCCTAAGTTTTTACCGATCACCATTAAAAGAAATTTATCGATTCATGAAGTAGCAACTATTGAACAAAATAAAGTTTTTCTGCCGGGAATTGAAGTAAATGTTGCACCTCGGCGAGACTATAAACAAGATTTACCGGCTCATATTGTCGGCTATCTCGGAGAAATCGACTACAAAACCCTGCAACGCTTCAACTCAGATAATGATACTAGCCAGAACTCTTACTTGCCAGGTGATCTGGTGGGAAAGCAGGGTCTTGAAAAGCGTTGGGAAAAATATTTAAGAGGACAAAGAGGCTATCGCCTCATTCAAGTCGATGCCTTCGGACGTAAGACCGAGAATCAAAGTAAAGAACTAGAGCGGCCGATCAAACCGGCTGTTGCTGGTTCTGATTTAATTTTGACTCTTGATCTTAAATTACAAAAGGCAGTTACAGAAGCTTTCCAAGGTAAGTATGGCGCGGTTGTAGTCATCAACCCGAAGAACGGCGATATTTTAGCCATGGTCAGCTCGCCTAGCTACGACCCTTCCATCTATCAAGACAGTCTAAGTATCGAAAAATGGCGATCTCTCATCAATGATCCCTACAAGCCTCTTTTTGACAAGACGACAGGTGGAGAGTTCCCTCCTGGTAGTATCTACAAAGCTGTCGTTGCAATCGCCGCCCTCGAAGAAAAAGTGATCACAAAGAACTCTCGCTTTAATTGTACAGGTACATTTGAGCTTGGTGGTGATGTTTTCCACTGCCACGATCGCAATGGTCATGGTCTTGTTGGGCTCCGCCGGGCGATGGTTAAATCATGCGATGTGTTTTTCTATAATATTGGTGTCGAGCTTGGCGTCGACCGAATTGCCAAATATGCACTCGACCTCGGTCTCGGTGCAAAACTGGGCGTCAGACTCAACAAGGAGAACGACGGCTTGGTTCCAACGAGCTTCTGGAAGAAAAATATCTATCGATTTCCTTGGACAGTGGGCGATACGCCGCCAATCTCAATTGGCCAAGGTGCCAATCTTATTACTCCCATTCAGATGGCAAGTCTTTATGCAACCCTAGCCAATAACGGTAAAATTTGGCAACCAAGAATCGTCAAAAGAATTGTTAATCATATCGGTGAGGTTGTAAAACAACACGAACCCACCATAAAAAAACAGACCTCCCTTATCAAACCAGAGACTTTTCGTTACATCAGAGACGTATTAAAAGATGTCGTCATGACCAGTGAAGGAACCGGCAAGAGGGCTCAAGTGGAGGGTTTCACAGTTGCAGGAAAGACTGGCTCGGTACAGGTAGTCAGCCTTAAAAAGAACCGCAACCAAGATGATGTGAGTATGCGTTGGAAGGAACACGCCATGTTTGCAGCTTTTTCACCTGTCAAAGATGCGGAAATCGCTGTTGCTGTGATCAGTGAAAACGACCGCATCGGTGGCGGTGGAACTTCGGCAGCACCGGTCGCTGGCAAGATCATCGATGCCTATTGGCGCTTAAAGAAAGAAAGAAAGACAACAACTAACCATAAGTGGCAAACAAAAGCAGGGGAATGACAATGCAAGACTACGCTAAGAGTGGAGCTTTGTGGCGCATAGGAAGCCCTGTCAAGAAAAAGCAGGTCCCTCAAAGCCTCTACCTGATCATTTTATTCGTCGTTCTCTGGAGTATCGGTATAGCTAATCTATACAGTGCAGCTTACGATGCTCCTTATGTAAATGCACAGTTAATCCGTTTGGCAATAGGAACGGTGACATTTGCCGTTGTTGGTTGGTTGATACCCATTCGCTTTGTTAATACCTACGGAAACATTTTTTACTTAATCATCTGTATGTCATTACTTGTAGTACTTGCACTTGGTCATACCGCGGGTGGCTCTCAAAGATGGCTCATACTCGGTCCTATTCGAATTCAACCTTCTGAATTTGCAAAGATTGCGGTTGCTATTACAGTCGCCCGTTTCTTTTACATAAGAAAGCTTCCTCACCCTTATAGATTAAGAGACCTATGGCCGGTGCTAGTCGCCTCAGGGGTTATCTTTGCCTTTATCTTTATGCAGCCAGACTTCGGTACAGCCGGAATTTGTCTTCTGATTGCTGCCGCTCAGGTCGCCTTCGTTCGTATCGATATCAAGAGTATTCTGATTGTTGCATCAGCTTCAATAATAAGTGGGATCATTGGATGGAGTTTTCTACTTCGCCCCTATCAAAAGCTAAGAATCTTAAACTTTCTTAACCCCAATCTAGACCCGACAGGCTCGGGTTATAATTCCTTACAATCGCTTGTCGCTATTGGAAGTGGAAACTTGTGGGGAAAAGGGTTTATGGAAGGCACTCAAACGCAATTACAGTTTCTTCCAGCAAGGCATACCGATTTTATCTTCTCTGTTTTCGCCGAAGAGCATGGCTTCTGGGGATGTATTTTTATTTTCATCCTGTTTGCTTGGCTTGCTTTTGTCGCTTTGGAAATTGGTCGTCGGGCCAGAGACTCTTTTAATGCTCTTCTGGCTGTCGGGATAACAGCTCTGATTTTTATCGAATTTACTATTAATATCGCAATGGTTTTGGGAATCTTTCCCGTAGTCGGCATGCCTCTTCCGTTTTTTTCCTACGGGGGATCCTCTTTATTAACTATTTGTATTGCCATGGCGCTTTTGGTATCCATAGACCGCGATAACAGCGGAGCAGACCGCACTCCCAAAATAGGAAAAACATCTAAAAATGTCCAAATTTCTTAGAGAATGTTTAGAAGAGATCCTTGATCAGCAAAACCCACATCAACACTTCGAAGAACAGTGCTACAAAGGTCTGAGCGACAGCCAAAAATCTGAAATAGATAAATCTCCTTATTCATTTTACGAGGGTAAAGTCAGACAATGTTTGATCGGCGATGAAACGATGAAGATCATCCATTCGGACCGCCTTACAGCCTTCGATCGCCATATTGGTTACGTTCCCCATAAAGGAACTCTTCTGACAACAATCGCCAAATATTGGTTTGAACAACTACAAGGTAAAGTAAAGCATCATCTGATCAGCTCGCCTCACCCGCGCGTTCTTGAAGTCAAGAAACTCGAGCCCATTAAAGCCGAAGTCATCATCAGAGGCTACCTCGCCGGCAG
>CAZBDM010000514.1:0-3874 GCA_964490675.1 uncultured Oligoflexales bacterium | reverse complement strand
TGAACTCCCCATTCCTGTCGCCATTATCAGCGTTCTCTTCCTTGTCAAATTTACATTCGCGTGATTGATGAACCTCGGTAGCATAGCGCTCGTCAAAGCCGGCTCTCTGTCATGACAAGGCCGTTTTATTTAGCTGCATCAAGATACTGAATTTATTTGTGAAACTGCGATTATTTTACTTTAACCAAAAGAATTCCGAAGACACTAATAGTTTTTATTTGAAGTCTACAAAAGCGGGAAAGTGATTTTTAGCAGCAACTGGCTTTAAAATCATTGATCTTTTTCCTTTTTCTTTTAAATTTTTCCTGTAAAACCGATGAGATCGTAAGACCAAAGTATTTACCTGAAGGTCTTTATTAGTCGGAGTCTCAAAATTGTCCGAAGAAGAAAAAAATGATGGCTTAATCCAAGAGATTTTTTCGCAATTGACCGAAGAACTAGGTAGTGATTATGCCAACACTGTCTCTTCAGAAATGAATGCATTGCAAAAGCTGTCTGCATTCACGGATTCTATCGAGAAAAAATTAGAAAAACTCTATCAAGCAAAATTTCCAAAGAAATGCAATACCTGCGGGCGTACTTATCATTCGCGCTCTGAATACATGACTGAAACATTAAAACTTCAGGGTAAAAGAGATACGATCTTCGATCAGATAGGCGTCCAAGAATATCGCAATTGCGTATGTGGTTCGACCTTAATTGTTCTCACTCAAGACCGCAGAGATACATCCGAGTTTGGCGAAGCCCGGCGCCAACTTTTTGATATTTGCGTCGATAAGCTCATCGAAATGAGCGGTAAAGAGCGGCCAGAGATCGTAGAAAAGGTACGTGTTGCTTTTAGAGCAGTGATTAAAAAAGTACAGTCTGATCCAGACGATGAAGAAGATATGACGACTTCACCCGAGGAAAAGGACAAAGAACCTGCATAAACCTTCTCCTATCAGCGCAGCAGCTTTACAGTCTCACAAGAACTATTAAGACCATCTTTAAGGGTGAGCTGCCTGCCTTGCTCTTGCCCGTCTGCGAAGGTCTCAGCATCATAACGACGACCTCCCCATGATCGCGTTTGCAGCCTTGGAAACTTCAAGGATACATACTTGTTAAGCTGCCTATCAGCGACGACAAGTAGCTTTTTTGTGGTAGCTTGATAGCTGGGATCTTGATCTTTTGTCTTCTCTAAAGCAAGTTTGTCATCAAATCCAGACAATATACCCATATAAAAACTATTGCGAGCATGAACGCCTTTCTGGTCGGTTGTTGCTTGGTAGTTTTGCCACATAAGTTTAATCTGATGGTAGAGAAACCAATAAACATATTCACCAAGCAGCACATGCTCTTTTTGACCAAGAATCTCTATCGTTTTATAAGTGATATTTTTTTGGGCGTCATAGAGCGATGAAAAAATCACGCGCACAAAAAAATGTCGATTTAAAATCGCAGCAATCATCGACTGAAACGCTTCAATACGTCTTTTTTTATGATTGATCACCAGGGTCACATATTCATCTAAGATGCCATCTTGGTGCATATCTAAATGATAGGCATCAACCAGCTCTTTGACTTTTTTCATAGCCGCGTAGGCTTCATGTTCGTTACACGACTCTGCCAAGGCCAAAAGTTTTTTGACTTTTTCGTGCATTCTCTTTTGCTGGCTATTTAGAGGGGTGTGCCGCCAGTCGGTCGAAGGTCTTTGATCGAGGCTAAAACTTGCCTTTCTCGCCCAAGCTTCAACGCCAAGTTTCTCACACGCCCTTTGGAAGTGAACGCCATGGGCTTCATCGACTCGATCAATCTCAGAAACATATTGATGAGCCATCTCATGCTTTAAGACAGAGATGACTTGCTCCCAGGAGTATTGCTCGATCAATTTGACGTTGATTGTAATAGTCTTGGTATGATGATCCCACTGACCCCAAACATTTGCATGACAAGAAAGTCGAATCGCAGCACCTGGTAGCTTGACCCCGTATTGATAGCAAATGTCTCGATACTCGCGATAGAGCTGTTTAAGCCAATGGCTCTGTAATGTGACTCTTAGCTCCTGCCAAGAGCTCACGCTGGCTGTTCCTTGAGATATTTTTTCGCTTTATCAGGGAACTCTGGAAAAGTAAAAGACCCTTCACGGACGTAATCTTTCGAGAGAATGACATCGGAAAACACCGACTGGAAATCCTCTTTACTGATCTCAAAATCGCCATAACCATCAACATTGATTTTAAAGGTTTGCTTTGGATCGAGAGGTTCGATCTTAAACTTATAAAACGTTAGCTTCGCAGAACTCCAAGTCGCCCCTAGACCGGTGCGAGAGGTCGTCTTTTTAACCTTCTTTTTACGCGTTGTCGTCTTGCGGGTGCCTTTGCTGCTACTTTTAAAGATCTTGTCGGCCGCCTTCATTTGGTCGGCTGTAAAAGCGCTATCAAAATCACCAACCGTGACATCTTCCACTGCTTCAAAAATTTCGGCTGGAACAGTTAGTACCTGTCCGGCTGGATTGATGAGTTTGACTTGATTGGCTCTGACTTCTTCAACAAAGATGAAATACTTTTGGGTTTTTTTGTTTTTAACGGCTTTAACTCTTAGCTGGTTCATCAGATTCCCATATAGACTAAAAATAAAATAAATAACTCAAACCGGTTACTGTTGTTTGATTGTTCGGTTTGAGACGTTTCGACGCTGATCCCGTGATGGCTTGATTCTCAGCGATTCCCACGTTGAGTTCAAGTAAGAATTCCGACCTCACATCTCCTTGATGTTCAAGACTCACCCTCGAAAGGCTGTAAATATGCAACTTCTCGAAAAAAGTTGCAAGCAAACCAAACTGGCCTGTGCAGGCAAAAAAATCTTGCGGCTGCGCTGAATGATGGATGACTGATTGTACTCCTGCCATAAAAAACCACAGCCGTTGACTGTCGCCTAAAGAATAGCCAGCAAAACCTTCTGCGAGATAGCCTCCATCTAAGGTCTCATCGTCGTAGGCAAGCCTCACTGACCACGATAGAGGTCTCATGAAAGGGTCCCACGGAGTCAAAGATTGCAAGTTGATAAGATCGAAGCGGGAAATCTCAGCCTGTTCCGCCTGATCAATCGAAGTGCGCACGTCTAATCTTGCCACTTCTAACGACGTCCCCAACTGGTAGCCTTGTTGAGCATCAGAAAAACTGTGCAATGCTGGCCGTCCACCAACTTTCAAATAAGACTTGTCATCAATATTAAGAAGTCCCCACTCCAGCCTCGAAGTCCGATGACCTTTAACAGGGGAAACCTGACGGATGTCTGTTTTTTCAACGGCCGGCAAGCGGCTACGTAAATGTAGGATTTGTAGAAAACGCCGTTCAAACTCTGGTCTTTCGAGCTCGCCTTTTAAGTAAGCCATCGTTGTTAATTCGGCGGCCACTTCAAGAAGTAAAGCCTTCTGCCGGTCAGGCATGTCCTCATCGCCAAGAAAAGCTGGATCAACCTCTTCATTGGACAAGAGATCACTCATGAGGCGGTGGTAACGACCTTCAATGGCCTTACCCTTCACTCGTACTTTTTGTGCCTGCGACGGCCTTAAATTCTCTGACTTTATCCAGCCCTTTTCGTAAAGCATTCTTACCGAGTCGATCGGCATCACCCAAAGAAGAAACTCGCTTTGAGGATCAAACCCATCCCGTCCCACTGCCAAGAGTTCCAAAAGAAGTAGCGAACAGTTGTCATCAAAGAAGTAGTAATCGACGGCAATGTTATTTAGCTCCCAAAGATGTCTCATCACCTGCATCACTTCTTCCGAATTAAAATCAATAGCAAATTCCCACATGTCGCGCTGCTCAATTTGGGCGTATGTTTTTACTTTCTCGTAGTAAGGTTGCATTGAATAAAAGCCTTGGTAATGACC
>CAZBDM010000513.1:1349-3884 GCA_964490675.1 uncultured Oligoflexales bacterium | reverse complement strand
GCCTCAATCGAACAGTATATTAAAGAACAAGATGAGTTTGAGGTTATTAGCTTTCATATTGACTACAAGTCTATGGAAGTCAACAAGCAAAGCGCTTCAAAGGTCACCGTTGATGCTAGATGGGAAATCTCTTCAAAAATTAAAGAAGAAGATGGTGTGAGAGAACAATCTGTCGAGCAATCTGGCGTCTTTGAAGGACAGCTTAAAAGCACAGGGATTGTCTTCTATTTTCCTGAAGAACCTTAAGATGCGCCACTTCTGAGGTTGCGATTGATTTCTTGCCATGAAACAGGGTCTTTTGTAATCGTGCCATCAAAGTTCTTTATCGGTAGTAACTTCGAATCGTAATCAGTACAAAGAAGAATAGGCCCTAAAAACCTTTGTTTGAGAGCCTCTGCAAACTCTACACCGTTTTGTGGCGCTTTATCACCAAAATGGTAGTCGACGATAAAACAGTCAATGTCAGTGGGTACGGATTTAGCTTTGTAAGCACGCCAGAATTCATCGGGACTCGTAAAACTGTAAAAATTCACGTCACGGAGCTTTTCAGCCCAGACTTCATTGATAAAGACGCAGTCATCAACAAGCACAACTGTCGGTAGCTTCTTCGATAAAGGTGTTTCAACACTATGTTGTGATTTGGAGTGGCCTAGTACAGGATCAAGTAGGTCACAATGGTTGAGGACAAAGGTAAATTCGGTCCCCCACTTCTGTGAAGAATGGCAGGATACAGTACCACCTTGGTTTTCAATGATCTGCTTGGTAATCGCTAACCCAAGTCCAGTGCCATTCTTTTTTCCTGAACTATAAAATGACTTAAAAACGTTTCCGCGGTCGCAAACAGCGATGTAAGAGCCACTGTTACCAACGACGAGAGAGAGCTGGTTGTTATCTAAGGACTGTGTTTTAATCCAAATACTACCATGCGGAGGAGCTGCCTCAAAAGCATTGTGGACAACGTTTGCGATCGCTCTTTTCAATTTTATGACATCGCATTCGATAAGATGACGATGATAAAACTGGCAAGAAATCGTTAGTTTATGGTTAGGATGGATGATTTTTGCTTCTTTGAGGACTTCGTTGATCAATTCTGTCAGAGAATGCGGGGAACACTTTAGTTTCTTTTGACTTCCAAAGATTAAGATTTCGTCCAGCATAACATTGACGGATGCAATCGACTTCTCGACTTCAGGTGCAACTTTTTTTGCAAATGCTCTGATTTTATCTGGATTGGACATCTCAGATAAAATTTTCGATGACATCTTCATCACGGTAAAAGGACGGCGGATATCATGTGCGAGCATCTGTGCGGTCTTTGCGATGACTTTAAAGTTTTGAAGATCAGTGATCGAATGCAGCATCGGCTTAAAAATGCGGAACCTCAAAAACAGAAGTGAGATTGCGGCGACCGCAAGAAGTCCAAAGATGATCAGTGCGAGAGAGAGGATGGCGCGTTTTCCCTGCTCGGTTGCAAAAGTCTTTAACCATTTAATCTTGATAGCCAATCTACCAAGGTACTCATCGCCAAAGTAAAGATCAATATAACCTTGATCGCTGTAGCGGCTTTGGTTTTCAAGCCAGATGATGGTTTCATTTTTTTTGACAGGCTGGTCGGATTTAGAAAAGCTAAGGCTTATCTCTCCCCGGTCTTCGATTAAGCCTTGAAGCTGATTTTTGTGGAGATCGAGAGTGTCTAATTGAAAGAATGTTTCTTCGCTCATGCTCTGATAGTTTTCTTTCAAGAATGAGTCGATCAGTCTTCTGTAAACATCGACCGACGCACGATCAAGGTTCATGATCAAGTATAACGAAAATACTGCAACGGCAATGGTGGATAAGGCAACGAATGCAAGCGTAATGAGATTTGAAATTTTTAGTAGTCTGTTGAGATCCATCTATTTAACCTCTTTGATTTTGTAAACTTTGCCATTTTTGTACGTCCAAATATAAAATGATTTAAAGGGATCATTTTTTCCGTTGAAGTTGATCAAGCCAGTAGTGCCTTGGAAGGAGTTGATTGCTCGCAAAGCCGCCACTAAGTGTTGTTGTTTTGGCGATTTACCTACCTTTTTTAAGGCTTGTGCGGTGAGCATCATTGCATCGTAGCCAATTGCAACTGCTCCCGTGAACTTTTCCTTAGGATATTTTTGTTTGAATCTCTCGTTGAGACTCTTGAGTTTAGGTTCAGACGAGGTTTCTGAAGGCCGCTGTCGTAGCAAGGCCATCTCCACCGAGAAAGACTTGTTTTTTTTGAGGGAATTCTTTTGAACGGTTAATAATAGAAGCGGCAGCGGAGTCATATAGGGGAAGGAAAACGATATCAGCACTACTATTTAAGATGCGATCAATCTCACTTTTTCCAAAGTTATTATTTGAGAAAAGTCCACGTACTTCATAGAAGATTTTGCCGCCAAGCTTTTTAAACTGATCGCTAAAATGTTGTGCAAGAACCTTACTGTAAAGTTGACCTGCATCGACAACCACGACCGCTGCCACCGGCTGGCCAAACGCATCATAGCCGACGTCGAGCTCTTC